>JVVZ01000209.1:0-211 GCA_001062585.1 Neisseria meningitidis | reverse complement strand
TCTGTTCATGCCGATAGTTTACAGCAGAGGCTGAGACAATGAACACGTTCTAAGGCTGGACCGGCATGAATGCGAAAGGTCGTCTGAAAACTTGAAATCAGGTTTTCAGACGACCTTTTTATAGTGAAAAAGAAATGGGCTACTCGAACTCTCATGCCATGTATAGTGGATTAAATTTAAATCAGGACAAGGCGACGAAGCCGCAGACAGT
>JVVZ01000208.1:0-4509 GCA_001062585.1 Neisseria meningitidis | reverse complement strand
CTGTACTGTCTGCGGCTTCGTCGCCTTGTCCTGATTTTTGTTAATCCACTATATTACGGAAAGTAGGAAGGTCAGGTATGGCGTTTTTCTTTTTACTGGAAGGGTCGTCTGAAATTTTTCAGACGACCTTTTGTCTTTGGTTTGAAGGATAAGGATTTAAACGATTATGGATTTTCGCTATACGGGGAAATCTTCGTCACGCGCCGGCGTTTTTGGTGCAGGGGGTGGGTTTGTTCCGGCTGGAAAATGTAATCGAAAGGACGAAGTTGCAGCGTCTGCCACAGGCGGTCTAGGGCGTTTGTGGCGGCGGCGTGGGTCTGCTCTGTGTCGGGCGTGAGGAAAATGTACAGGGCTTTGCCGTGTTGTTCGACGCGGTATTCTTGGATGAGGTCGTCTGAAATCATGGCGCGGCGGATGAAGTCGGCGTAGAGGGCGTAAGGTTTGCCGCCTGTCGTGCGTGCATCGAGGATGTCGTCGCAGCGTCCTTCGATGGCGTTGATGCGGGCGAATGCGCTGCCGCAGGGGCAGGGCGCGTCGTTGGCAATCAAAACGTCGTCGAGGCGGTAGCGGATGACGGGTTGGCTTTTGCGGTTGAAGTCGGTAATGATGGGGGCGAAGCGGCCGCTTTCTTGGTCTATCCAGTCTTTTTCGATATAAACCATGTCTTCGTTCAGATGCAGGTTGCCGTGGGCGCAGGTGTGTGCGAGGAAGCCTTCGGTGCATTGGTAGATTTGGTGAACCGGCGTGCCGAAGCGTTGCTCGATGTGGGTTTTGACTTGCGGTTCCAAGACTTCGGCAACGGAGATAATTTTTTTTGGGTGTATGGCGAGGTTGGGGTGTCGGGCAAGCTGCTGCAATACTTGGGCGGGGGCGATGAGGATGGTGGGCTTTTGCGCGTTGAGCCTTGGGATGTGCGCGTCCAAGGCTTCGAGCAGGTCGTAAAACTCAAAGCGTATCAGCGGGCTTTTAACGGCGGTGTAGAGGTTGCTGTTGGCGCGCAGGAAGAAGGCGATGCTGTGGCGGGAGAGGTAGGGGCGGGGCAGCATGCGTTTGAGCATATAGCCTGCCCACAGGGCGGACTCTTCGGGGGAAACGAGGAAAATGCCCCTGTTGCCGCTGGTGCCGGAGGAAAGCCCGACGGTGATTTCTTTGCCCGAGGTCGTCTGAAAAACGGGGCTGAAGTCGCGGCTTTCTTCGGCTTTGAGTGCGACGGAGAGGGCGTCTTTTTCGCTGATGCCGTAGGCGTTGATGTCGGCGAAATGCTGCATGAAGATGCGTTTGTTGATAACGGGGTAGTCTTGCAGCTTGGCGCTGTGGGGGTAGAAGCGGCTGTTGTGGTTCGTTAAAAGGCGGTCGAGCTGTTTTTGCTGGTGTGCTTCAAGGGCGGCGCGTTCCGTGTAGTTTCGGGTGTGGAAAAAGGATTTGAGGATTTGCCATTTTGAAGGTTTCATGGTGTGTTCTTTTGTGCAGTTGAGGGGCTTTGCTCGTCGGGTTTTCAGACGACCTGCTTTAATCCAAACCTTCCATGCCCAATCGCCGCAAGGTGGGTTCGCAATGGCTGGGAACGAGGATGATTTCGCGGTTGCGGCGGTGGAGGTCTTGCAGGCGGTCTATGGTGGCTTGGACGGCGTTGCGGTTTTGGGCGATAAGGCCGGTAAGGGGGTTGGGGCGGCGGTTGTGGCTGATGGTTGCAAACCGCCAAACGGCGTCGGCAATCAGGAAAAATTCTCCGGCTATCAGCCCGTATTGTCCGGCGGCATGGCCGGGCAGGGCGACGGCAATCAAATCGGCACTGATGCGGTAGCCTTGTTCAAACGGGTAAAACGCTTCGTCAAGGCGGACTTCGGGCATATCTTCGATAAAGCGGGCGCGCTGCGGCAGGTCTTGGGGCAGCAGCTCGCGCAGGAAGCCTTGTTTGACTTCGATGATGCGGTTGGTCAGGCTTTCGGGTTTGTCGGTACGGTAAACAAAATCGTAGGCGGCGCGGGAAAGGATGATTTCCGCGTCGGGGAAGTCTTTGAGGCCGGCAATATGGTCGGCGTGCAGGTGGGACAGGAAGATTTGGTTGATGTCGTGCGCGGCATCGCCCAAACGCTCGCGTATGGTCGGTTGGCTGAGGGTGACGGGCGTGGTCAGCGCGTAAAATTTCTCGGGAAATCGGCGGCAGGCTTGGAAAAAGCGGGGCGCGTAGCCGGTATCGAACAGCAGGTTGCCGCCTTGGTGGGTGATGTGGGCGGTCATGGCGGGAAAGGCGGCTTTACGCAGGCTGCCGCCCCGTTCGACCATACATTCGGGATGGGTGCAGTAGCCGGTGTGGTAGAAACGGATGTCCATAGCTTCAGCCTTTCAAGGAGCGGGCGTATTGCCGCAGTCCGTCGGCAACGCTGATTTGGGGTTCGTAGCCGAGCAGCGAACGGGCGCGGCTGATGTCTAGGGTTTGGTCGAAGGAAATCGTGCCTATGCTGTAACGGGTGACGAGGGGTTCTCGAAAGGAACGGGTCAGTCGCGCCTGCGTTTCCAGTAGGCGGGCAACGCTGTCAATCAGGCGGTAGGAGACGGGTTTCAGACGACATCCGAGATGCAGGGTATCGATGATTTGCCGGTAGAGTGCGGCGATGGTCTGCGGCTCGCCGTTGGTGATGTTGAACGGTATGGCACGGGGCACATCGGCTTCAGCTGCCAACAGAAGGGCATGGACGACGTTGCCGACGTAGGTAACGTCCACTAATGCGCTGCCTGCTTCACGGCCGCTGCGCCGAATCAGCGGCAGAAAGCCTTTTTCGGAGATTTTGAGCAGGCGCGGCAGGACGGCGGTATCGTATTCGCCGAAAATGCCGCGCGGACGGATGATGACGCTGGAGAGGTCGGTGGCGGCGGCGACTTCTTGTTCGGCAAGGAATTTGGTGTAGGCGTAGTCGTTGACGAAGTGGCAGCTGATAAAGGTTTCGGGGACTTTGTGCTGGTCGAGGTAGTCGAAATAGATGCTGGGCGTGGAAACGTGTATCAGCTTGCCGATATGGTGCTGCCGCATCGCCGCTAAGACGTTTTGCGTGGCGGTCACATTGGCGCGGTAGAAATCTTCGTAGCGCCCCCACGGCGAGGACAGCGCGGCACAATGGAACACGATATCGGCATCGGAAAACGCCTTCAGGGTCTGATTGCGGTCGGACAAATCGAAGGCGTGAAATTCCGTATCCAGCATTTTGCCGATTTCGGCATTGCGCCCGCAGGCGGCTACCTGCCAGCCTTGGGCAAGCAGCGTCTGCACAAGGTTGCGCCCCAGTCCGCCGGTCGCGCCGGTGACGATGGCCTTTTTCATGGTTTTTCCCAAACCAAGGCGCCCAAGCCCACGCCTGCGGATGTGCCGAACAGCAAAACTTTATCGCCGGATCGGACGGGGAAATCGGTCAGCAGGTGGTGCAGCGCGGAGGGGATGGAGGCGGAGATTTGGTTGCCGTGGGTATTGAAAATATCGACGATTTTGGCGGGGTCGAGTTTCAGACGACTGATGATGTGTTGCAAAGCGCCGCGGCTTGCCTGATGCGGAACGATCCAGTCTATGTCTGCCAACGTCAAATCCGCCTGCGCCAACGTTTCATCCAAGAAGCCGGGTATGGCTTCGGCGGCAAGTTTGTAGAGCTTTTTGCCGTTCATGTGGAAATAGGCTTGGGAGACATAGCTTTCGGGATGTTTGGACGGGTGGTTTTCATAGCCGCCCGCAGGAATGGTGCAGAATTCGTAGCCTTCGGGATGTACCTCGAATTTGCTTGTCAGCACGCCGCCGCGTTCAGATGACCTGATGACTGCCGCCGCCGCGCCGTCGCCGAAAATGGTCGAACTGTGAAAATCGTTCCAGTCCAAGCCGACAGAGGCGACATCGCAGCTGAGCAATAAAATGGTGGGATATTTGTGTAACAGCGAATCCGCCAAATCCAAGCTGCGTAAGAACGACAAACAGGTCATGTTGACGTCGAATGCGGCAATCGGGCGAGCGGGCTTCAGCAGCCGTAATGTATGCGCGGCGTTGAAGGGAATGCATTGACGGTCGATACCCGAAGCGTTGATGACGCAATCCACATCGTCAATCGTGATGCCTGCCGCCGCCAGCGCATTTTTTGCGGCTTGAAGCTGCATCGCATCGGCAGATTCGTCGTCCGCCAGAAAGTAGCGTTGCGCCAAGCCGCTGAGTTTTTCGGTGCGGCCTTCTTTGATGCCGAGCAGGGTATCGATTTCGGTGGAAGGGACCAGCCGCGAAGGCAGTCCTTTGCCTGTGCCGATGATGTTGAGACGGAGGGATGGGTTCGGATGAGTTGTTTGCATAATATATCCGCTAGTGAGTAATACTTCAGCATAGTATTAATATTTTGTCATTGTCAATGTTTATATCCGCGGCCAACTCAAAAAAAGGTCGTCTGAAAACCTGCAAACGGCTTTTCAGACGACGTTGCCAATATCTTTGTATAGTGGATTAAATTTAAATCAGGACAAGGCGACGAAGCCGCAGACAGT
>JVVZ01000207.1:0-413 GCA_001062585.1 Neisseria meningitidis | reverse complement strand
AAACGGGTTTTTGATTGGTTTTTGTCGTGTCATTTTTTAATCCTCTCTGTTTAAGCAGGTATCGGCGGCCGCCGTTCAGACGGCCTTTTGGGGTTTGACGGCTTACATGGCGCGCCATTGGGCGGCCGTGCCGCCGTTAGCACTCACGACGCGCCGTTTTGCATGGCGCAATGCTTCTTCAACGGTGCAGGCTTTCAGCTCGGCAAAATAGTTTTTGCGGATATGCCCGGCGATCCACTCCGCACCTGTGGCAAACGGGTGGCAGCAGGTGTAAACGCGGTTGCAGCGTTCCGTGTCCAATTCGGTGATGACGGCCGCGATGGTACGGGCGCGTTTGAGCTTGGCAGTTTTCATTGCTAAATCCTTTCCTAAGTAACTATGCTTAACGTAACAACAAACATCGGGAGGCTTGC
>JVVZ01000206.1:0-8066 GCA_001062585.1 Neisseria meningitidis | reverse complement strand
GCAAGGCAGATGGAACAAACGCCGCGAGCGTTTTTTCAGACGACCTTTGAACCCATCGGTAGGGTATGTGCCACAAGGCACGCACGCGGTGGGTTGGGGTTGCAGGGAAAATGGAGAACGCGTGCGTGCGTACCACACACACCCTACATGCGGGCTACGACTTGCTCAACACCAATAGATGATTTGACAGTTTTGGTTGGATCACGAACCAACCCACAAAACTTAATAGATAATGGAATAACGATGTTAATTGAACAGGCTTTTTTTAATTTACCAGAAATTATGGTGGGAAATGGATACGCAAAAACAGAATATGAAGGTGGTATTGTATCTGCTTTCTCCTTAGCATTACTTCAAGAGCTAAATGGTCGGAATATAAACAACCCAATTTCTTGTATTAATGCAGAGAAACGTTATCATGAAGAATATAATTATAGATCAGATTTACATATTAATTTGAATGCAACAAATTTAAATAATACGAGTTTACGTGAATATGGATTTCGTCAGAATAACTATTTAGAAGCAAAATTTTTTCGTGGTACACAAAGTAATACTACTGATAACATACTGAAAATTCTTTTAGATCTATATCGAATTATGTTAATGCCAATTAAGAATGAAAATAAACCTCATACAAATATCGGTAGATATTTTTTACACGTTTATTTGGGAAGCCCAAAAGACTTCTTTGGTAAAAAATTTAGCTGGCTATTAGCTATTACTAAACAGGGTATTCAAAATATTCAAATACAGTTAACTGAAAATACTACTGCATTCAATATTTTTCCACAAGATTTTCAAGCAAATATCCGAATTAATAATTTATGTATTCAATCAGACTTCGAAATAGAAAACAAACTTTATACTTTCATATTAAGCAGAATAGACGAATTTAAATTAATAAATACTAATGACAAGACTGAATATGAAGTAAGTCAAGGTGGCATTGTATCACAAACCTGTAATCACGAGGATTGGATTAGATATTTTGTTGAAAAAACAAAACCATCATCAGATAAAGAAGTTATATATGATAATTTTTTGAATTATCTACCAATCAATGAGCTTGTTGATATAGATAAAATAAAAGAAAATAGAGAAAAACTTGCTAGTAGCAGAGGGAAAAGGATTACAAGCCCATTAATTATTGATGAAATTATTAGCTTTATAGAATCTAAAAAGGAAGAAGAAAATATTACCGAATTAATTACTAAGCTAAAAAATGAGGGATATAACGTAGACATTAAAGAAAACCTTATTGAATATTTAGCAACGGAAATAACTCGCCAAACAAATCCAAAAGATAATGGAAACTATAGTCAATTTAAGACGAAGTTAAAAACTGCTCTATCAGAAAGCTTAAAAAATCTTCAAGGATAAATTTCAATTTTTTGAGAAAGAGACCCACCCATGCCCAAACGTACCGACCTAAAATCCATCCTTATCATCGGCGCCGGCCCTATCGTTATCGGTCAGGCCTGCGAATTTGACTATTCGGGCGCACAGGCCTGCAAGGCTTTGCGTGAAGAAGGCTATAAAGTCATTCTGGTGAATTCCAACCCCGCCACCATCATGACCGACCCTGAAATGGCGGATGTTACCTACATCGAGCCGATTATGTGGCAGACGGTGGAGAAAATTATCGCCAAGGAGCGGCCCGATGCGATTCTGCCCACGATGGGCGGCCAGACCGCGCTGAACTGTGCGCTGGATTTGGCGCGCAACGGTGTGCTGGCGAAATACAATGTCGAGCTGATCGGCGCGACGGAAGACGCGATTGACAAGGCGGAAGACCGCGGCCGCTTTAAGGAAGCGATGGAGAAAATCGGCCTCTCCTGCCCGAAATCTTTTGTCTGCCACACGATGAACGAAGCCTTGGCGGCACAGGAACAAGTCGGCTTCCCGACGCTGATTCGTCCGTCTTTCACGATGGGTGGTTCGGGCGGCGGCATTGCCTACAATAAAGACGAGTTTTTGGCGATTTGCGAACGCGGTTTCGATGCGTCGCCCACGCATGAGCTGCTGATTGAGCAGTCCGTGCTCGGCTGGAAAGAGTACGAGATGGAAGTGGTGCGCGATAAGAACGACAACTGCATCATTATTTGTTCGATTGAAAACTTCGACCCGATGGGCGTGCATACGGGCGACTCGATTACGGTTGCGCCGGCGCAAACGCTGACGGACAAGGAATACCAAATCATGCGCAATGCAAGCTTAGCGGTATTGCGCGAAATCGGTGTGGATACGGGCGGCTCGAACGTGCAGTTTGCGGTGAACCCTGAAAACGGCGAGATGATTGTGATTGAAATGAACCCGCGCGTGAGCCGTTCGTCCGCGCTGGCTTCCAAAGCGACGGGTTTCCCGATTGCGAAAGTGGCGGCGAAACTGGCGGTCGGCTTTACGCTGGACGAGTTGCGCAACGACATCACCGGCGGCCGCACGCCTGCGTCGTTCGAGCCTTCCATCGACTATGTGGTAACCAAAATCCCGCGTTTTGCGTTTGAAAAATTCCCCGCTGCAGACGACCGCCTGACCACGCAGATGAAATCGGTGGGCGAAGTGATGGCGATGGGCCGCACGATTCAGGAAAGCTTCCAAAAAGCCCTGCGCGGCTTGGAAACGGGCTTGTGCGGCTTCAATCCGAGAAGCTCCGACAAAGCGGAAATCCGCCGCGAACTGGCGAACCCGGGCCCTGAGCGTATGCTGTTTGTGGCAGATGCGTTCCGCGCGGGCTTCACGCTGGAAGAAATCCACGAAATCTGCGCCATCGACCCTTGGTTCTTGGCGCAAATCGAAGACTTGGTGAAAGAAGAGCAGCAGGTAAGTGCAGGCTGCCTGCAAGATTTGGATTTTGCCGCCTTACGTCGTCTGAAACGCAAAGGCTTCTCCGACAAACGCATCGCGCAGCTTTTAGGCGTAAAAGAAAAAGAAGTGCGCGAACACCGCTATGCGCTGAACCTGCATCCCGTGTATAAACGCGTCGATACCTGCGCCGCCGAGTTCGCCACCGAAACCGCCTACCTCTATTCCACTTACGAAGAAGAATGCGAAGCGCGTCCTTCCGACCGTAAGAAAGTGATGATTCTCGGCGGCGGCCCGAACCGCATCGGTCAGGGCATCGAGTTTGACTACTGCTGCGTTCACGCCGCGCTCGCCCTGCGCGAATCGGGCTTTGAAACCATCATGGTGAACTGCAACCCAGAAACCGTGTCCACCGACTTCGACACCAGCGACCGCCTGTATTTCGAGCCGCTGACGCTGGAAGACGTGTTGGAAATCGTCCGCACCGAAAACCCGTGGGGCGTGATTGTGCATTACGGCGGTCAAACCCCGCTGAAACTCGCCAACGCGCTGGTTGAAAACGGCGTGAACATCATCGGCACGTCCGCCGACAGCATCGACGCCGCCGAAGACCGCGAACGCTTCCAAAAAGTGTTGAACGACTTAGGCTTGCGCCAGCCGCCCAACCGCATCGCCCACAACGAAGAAGAAGCGCTCGTCAAAGCCGAAGAAATCGGCTATCCGCTGGTCGTGCGCCCGTCTTACGTCCTCGGCGGCCGCGCCATGCAGGTCGTCCACTCCGCCGAAGAGCTGCAAAAATACATGCGCGAAGCCGTGCAGGTATCCGAAGACAGCCCCGTGTTGCTCGACTTCTTCCTGAACAACGCGATTGAAGTCGATGTGGACTGCGTTTCAGACGGCAAAGATGTCGTTATCGGCGGCATCATGCAGCACGTCGAACAGGCAGGCATCCACTCCGGCGACTCCGGCTGCTCGCTGCCGCCCTACTCGCTCAGCGAAAAAATCCAAGACGAAATCCGCCGCCAAACCAAAGCCATGGCGTACGCGCTGGGTGTGGTCGGTCTGATGAACGTACAGTTCGCCGTGCAGGACGGCGTGGTGTTCGTGTTGGAAGTGAACCCGCGCGCCAGCCGTACCGTCCCCTTCGTCTCCAAAGCCACCGGCGTGCCGCTCGCCAAAGTCGGCGCACGCTGCATGGCAGGCATTTCCCTGCAAGAGCAAGGCGTGGAAAAAGAAGTCGTCCCCGATTTCTATGCCGTTAAAGAAGCCGTGTTCCCCTTCATCAAATTCCCCGGCGTGGACACCATTCTCGGCCCCGAAATGCGCTCCACCGGCGAAGTGATGGGCGTGGGCGCAAGCTTCGGCGAAGCCTACTACAAAGCCCAACTCGGCGCAGGCGAACGCCTGAACCCGACCGGCAAAATCTTCCTCGCCGTACGCGACGAAGACAAACCGCTCATCGTCAAAACCGCGCAAAACTTCCAAGCACTCGGCTACGGCGTCTGTGCCACACGCGGCACCGCCGAATACCTGAAAGAGCACGGCATCATCGTGCAAGCGGTGAACAAAGTGCAGGAAGGCCGCCCGCACATCGTGGACGCGATTAAAAACGGCGAAATCGCGCTGGTGGTGAACACCGTCAGCAGCTCGGCGCAATCCATCTCCGACAGCCACAGCATCCGCCGCACCTCCCTCACCCAACGCGTGCCGCAATACACCACCATCGCCGGCGGCGAAGCCATGAGCGAAGGCGCAAAAAGCCGCGACCACCTGGGCGTGTACAGCGTGCAGGAGTTGCATGGACGGTTGAAAAACAGAGGCTGAATCTGAATCGGGTTTAGCTTGAACAAAATCGTCTGAAAACCAATTTTCCGGTTTTCAGACGACCTTTTTCTTTGCTGACTTTATTCGAGGCGCATTTGCGTAAACAGAACCACTCGCGGATGGTTTGCGAATTCATCAACCGTCCGATCCGTTACCTCCGGCAAAACCGCTTGCGGCTACCTCAGCGCATACGGCATACGGAACTTATAGTGGATTAAAATAAAAATGAGACAAGGCGACAACGCCCGCCGTGTACGGGTAGTACATAAGGGCGTTGGCAACGCCGTATCGTTGCAATTTTAATCCACTATAAGACAATTGAAAAACAAAACTGAATCAAGTTTAGCTTCAACAAAAAGGTCGTCTGAAAACCAATTTTCCGGTTTTCAGACGACCTTTTCTTTGTTATCTGCCTACCTTATTCGGGACGCATCTGCGGGAACAAAATCACGTCGCGGATGGTTTGCGAATCGGTCAGCAGCATCACCAGGCGGTCGATGCCGATGCCACAACCGCCTGTCGGCGGCAGGCCGAATTCCATGGCACGGATGTAGTCGGCATCGTAGTGCATGGCTTCGTCGTCACCCGCGTCTTTTTGCGCCACTTGCGCTTTGAAGCGTTCGGCTTGGTCTTCGGGGTCGTTCAACTCGGAATAGCCGTTTGCCAGTTCGCGGCCGACAACGAACAATTCGAAACGCTCGGTCAGACCTTGTTTCGTATCCGAAGCGCGTGCCAACGGGGAAACTTCGACCGGGTAATCGACAATGAAGGTCGGGTTCCACAGTTTGCCCTCGGCGCAACCTTCAAACAGGGCAAGTTGCAGGCTGCCGATGCCGGGGGACGGCGGCAGGCTTTCGCCGTGTTTGACGATTTCTTTTTTCAGCCACTCCGCATCGTTCAACTGCTCGTCGGTGTAGTGCGGATTGTATTTTTTGATGGCTTCGAGAATGGTCAGGCGCTCAAACGGGCTTTCCAAATCGACTTCTTTACCGTTGTAGCTGATTTTCGCTGTGCCGTTGACCGTGCGCGATGCGTTGCGGATGATGTCTTCCGCCATCTGCATCATGCGTTCGTAGTCGGAGAAGGCTTCGTAGAATTCAATCATGGTGAATTCAGGGTTGTGGCGCACGGACATGCCTTCGTTGCGGAAGCTGCGGTTGATTTCAAACACGCGCTCCAAACCGCCGACTACCAGGCGTTTCAGATACAGCTCGGGCGCAATGCGCAGGTAGAGCGGGATGTCCAAAGCGTTGTGATGGGTCACAAACGGTTTCGCCGTCGCGCCGCCGGGAATCGGGTGCATCATCGGGGTTTCGACTTCGAGATAATGCTCGTTCACCATGAAATTGCGCACGGATTGGATGATTTGGCTGCGTTTGATAAACGTATTGCGCGATTCTTCGTTGGCAATCAAATCGACGTAGCGTTGGCGGTATTTGGTTTCCTGATCGCTCAAGCCTTTGTGTTTGTCGGGCAGCGGGCGCAGGGATTTGGACAGCAGGCGGATGTCGGACACGCGCACGGTCAATTCACCGTGGTTGGTTTTGAACAAAGTGCCTTCCGCGCCGACGATGTCGCCCAAGTCCCAATGGTTGAAATCGTCCAAAACTTCCTGACTCACGCCTTTGTTGTTCAGATAAAGCTGGATTTGACCGGTCACGTCTTGAATGGTGGCAAAACTCGCCTTGCCCATTTGGCGTTTGAGCATCATGCGGCCGGCAATTTTGACGGGAACGGCTTGCGGGTCGAGTTCTTCTTTGCCGATTTCGCCGTATCGGGCGTGCAAATCGGCGGCAAAGCTGTCGCGCTTGAAGTCGTTGGGATAGGCAATGCGCTGTTGGCGGATGTTGTGCAGTTTTTCGCGGCGCAGGGCGATGATTTGGTTTTCGTCCAACTGCGGCTCGGTTTGCGGATTGTTTTGTTCGCTCATGGTGTTTTCCGGAAAAATAAATCAGGCGCAATCTGTTTCAGACGACCTGATTGAATCACAAAATTTGCGCATATTTTACGCGATGTCGGTGTTTTTTTCTATCCGGCTCAAAAGGTCGTCTGAAAAACATCGGGCAGGGGTTTTCGGTCAATCCGTTTGGCGGGAAAAAGATACCTGAAATCAAGTTTGGAAAAACATTTGGCTTTTTTGCTGTTATACTCATTCTATTTATTTCAAATCAATATCTGAAGATTATGTACTGGTCTATTCCTGATATCCCCGATACCATCGTCGCCCGCAAAAACAGCAAGTGGAATACCCCTTGGGTATGGCTGACGGTATTGGCTTTGCTTTTCATTGCGGCGTTGATTGTTGTGTTGTGGCTGAAAATCAGCCCGTTTTATCTGTTGATACCGGTTGGCGTTTGGGGCGCGGCTTTGCTGTACCGCTTTATCTTGTCGATGAACCGCAGCGCGGCGGCAGATGCTTGGGAAACCGAAAAATCGAATATCCGCAAAAAATGGACGGATTGGGCGCAAAGAAGCATCGTATTGGTCGATTCGCATACCATCCTGCCCGACCCCTTGTCGCTGCCGGACGTCATTACCCAAGCATCAGGCGGACGAAATGCCGATCTTTTTCTGTTTCCGCGTGATGAAGACGAAGACCTGTGGCGCAGCGGCTATCCTTACGTTGCCGAACATTTTTACCAAAAGTTGAGCGAATTGGCTGAGTATCGGCAGCCTGTGACCCTGCACATCGATGCGCCGGACGAAGAAGCGTATTTGAACTGGCAGCAGAGATTTGAAGAAATCGCCGAAATGGCGGGTGTCCGCGCGACTATCAAGCCTTTGTCCGATGGCGAAAGTTTGATGGGCGATTGGGTGGAAAACCGCCAGTTTGAAGGCATCCATGTGATTTTTTCGGCATGGCTGAACGAAGACGCCTCAGATGCCGAGTTTACAGAAAACGCGACTTGGCTGGTGTTTGCCTCGCCTTATGCCGCCAAACAGAACAAATTGCCCGTCAAAGCGGTTTTGCAGCGTCCGATTGCCATCTCCTTGTCCGACGAAACGGCGCAAAACAAATCTTTCGGACACTACGCCGATTACACTTTGAAAAACCGCACCGTCCATGCCGCCTGGTTTACCGCGTCACCTAAAGATACGCAACAATACGTCGGCAAACTTCGCCAAGCAGGCGTCAGCTGGAACGATAATTTCGACCTGCCCCTGATACACACGCCCGAACCGTATACAGGTCAACTTCCGCGAGAAAGCCACTGGCTGACTTTGGGCTTGATGGCTGAAAACAGCGACCAGCAGAACCAATTGTTCGGCTGGCAGAAAGACGGCAATCTGTACATGGGCTGCCTGATTCATCAAAATTCAGCAGCATAAGCCGACTATCTTGTCATGGTACAAAAGGTCGTCTGAAAACTTGAAGTTTGGGTTTTCAGACGACGGCGGATTCGCATTTGAAGTGCAACTTTCCATAACAGAAAAAG
>JVVZ01000205.1:0-3339 GCA_001062585.1 Neisseria meningitidis | reverse complement strand
GTTTTCCAAACCGATGTCGCGCAGCGCCTGCATGGTTTGTGCTTCGATTTCGGCTTTGGGCAGGCGGCGCATTTTGAGTCCGAAGCCGACGTTTTCTTGGGCGGTCAGGTGCGGGAACAGGGCGTAGTCTTGAAACATCAGCGAGACGTTGCGTTTTTCGGGCGGGACGGCGGTGATGTCCTGCCCGTCCAGCCAGACTTCGCCGCTGTCGGGCTTGACGATGCCGGCAATGATTTTGAGCAGGGTGGATTTGCCGCAGCCGGAGCGTCCGAGGACGGCGAGGGTTTCGCCTGCAGAGACGGTCAGGCTGATGCGGTCGGCGACGGTTTTGCTGTCGAAGCGTTTGCAGATGTCGGTAAGTCGGAGCATGGGTTTCAGACGACCTTTTCGGGAATCGGGAAAGGAAAACGGCGGGGCGTTAATGGTTTTGTACTGTTTTATTTTTTGCATTCAGCGGCAAAGGCTGTCCAGCCATAGGCTTAACGGATGCTGCCTGTCGAGCGCGCCGTATCGTTTGAGGGCTTCTAGGGTAACGAGCTGGGCATCGTGCATCATGGTTTGGGACAACATGGTTTCGATGAGTTGCGAAACGTTCATCAATTCAAACCCTGCGACTTCGCCGTCTTGATTTTCGGGGCGGACGGATTCGGGCAGGACGATGTCGAAGATGTGCAGGATTTCGTTGTGGATGCCGCGCGATACGGGGCGCAGGCTGTGGATTCGGGCGGCGGCTCGGAGGTTGCCGAGGGCGGGCGGCATCAGTCCGGCTTCTTCTTCGCTTTCGCGGCAGACGGCTTCAAACGGGGTTTCACCGCTGGCAATGCCGCCGCCGACGAGGTTGTCGAGTTTGTCGGGATCGACGGCTTTGTGCGGGCTGCGGCGGCCTATCCAAAAATGCCAGCCGCCGTCGGTTTGCACCAGTCCGTTGAGGTGGACGGCTTGGCTCATGAGTCCGAACGGGCGGAAGGCGGCGCGTTCCAACGCAAAGAGAACCTTGCCCGCGTCGTCGCACACGTCAAACTTTTCGTCGCGCCAGCCGTGCAGCAGTCCGAGGCTTTTCCATTCGTGCGCCAAATGCTGCAAACTGTCGCCCATCGCCAGCCAGTTGTCCGTTTGCAGGCAGAGGTCGTCTGAAATTTCAGAAAGCCCTTCCTGCCAGTCTTGTTTGATCCGTTCGCGCCAAAACGGATTCAGACGACCCAAAGCCAGCCCGTTCAGATAGAGCGTGTTCCAGTCGTCCGACGCGCCGTAACTTGCCCGCGCCCAATCGTAGAGCGCGTCGTGGGTGCGGCGGTCGAGCGTTTCGGAAAAACAAGGGCGCGAAGACATGGCTGTTCCTCAATCCAATCAATACATAATCATAAAGCGGATTGTATCTGCTCCGCTTCAATTTGCAACCAGTCCCGCCCGCAATCAGGCGGCGCACGCTGCAAAGCCAAACCGCCCGAAAACCGCTATAATCGTCCCATTCTTTCGGAGGTCCAACACCATGAGCGAATTGAGCGAAATTCTCGCCTATAATCAAAATTTTGTCGAATCGGGCGAATACGAAAAATATTTCACTGACAAATATCCCGGCCGCGAACTGGCCATCCTGTCCTGCATGGACGCGCGCATCATCGAGCTGCTGCCCGACGCGCTCGGACTGAAAAACGGCGACGCCAAGCTCATTAAAAACGCCGGCGCGGTCGTTACCCATCCTTGGGGTTCCGTCATGCGCAGCCTTTTGGTCGCCGTGTTCGAACTCAAAGTCAAAGAAATCATGGTCATCGCCCACCACGACTGCGGCATGAAGGGGCTGAACGCCGCCGGTTTCCTTGAAAAAGTACACGAAAGCGACATTCCCGACGACCGCATCGAAACCCTGCGCAACGCCGGCATAGACCTCGACGACTGGCTGACCGGTTTCGACAACGTAGAAGACAGCGTCCGCCACACCGTCAAAGTCATCCGCAACCACCCGCTTATGCCCGCCGACATCGCCGTCCACGGACTCGTCATCCATCCGACCACCGGCAAACTCACCCTGGTTGTCGACGGCAGCCCCGAGGCAAAAAGCCTTTCAGACGACCCCGCCAACCCATAAACCCGAAAGGTCGTCTGAAACCCAAACAGAGCGCATACCCCACACCCAAGGACACCCA
The DNA here is from genome assembly GCA_001062585.1 of Neisseria meningitidis. Taxonomy (GTDB): domain Bacteria; phylum Pseudomonadota; class Gammaproteobacteria; order Burkholderiales; family Neisseriaceae; genus Neisseria; species Neisseria meningitidis_D. The sequence continues at coordinate 1,195 of JVVZ01000205.1, read as the reverse complement.
TGAAAAACATCGGACTTTTCGGCGGCACCTTCGACCCCATCCACAACGGCCACCTCCACATCGCCCGCGCCTTCGCCGACGAAATCGGACTCGACACCGTCGTCTTCCTGCCCGCAGGCGACCCCTACCACAAAGACCCGTCCCGCGCCCCTGCCCAAGACCGCCTCATCATGACCGAACTCGCCATCGCCGACGACCCCCGCTTCGCCGCCAGCGACTGCGACATCGTCCGCGACGGCGCAACGTACACCTTCGACACCGTCCAAATCTTCCGCCAGCAATTCCCCGCCGCCCAACTTTGGTGGCTCATGGGCAGCGACAGCCTCATGAAACTGCACACTTGGAAAAAATGGCAGACCCTCGTGCGCCAAACCCACATCGCCGTCGCCATGCGCCAAGGCGACAACCTCAACCAAACCCCGCGCGAACTCCACGCCTGGCTGGGCGAAGCCCTCCAAAACGGCAGCGTCCGCATCCTCAACGCCCCCCTGCACAACACCTCCTCCACCCAAATCCGCCAAACCCTCCAAAGCGGCAGACTTTCAGACGACCTCCCGCCCCAAGTCGCCCGCTACATCCGCGAACACAAACTGTACCAAAGCGGAAAATAGCGTAAATTCATACAGATAAGTTATAATACCGTCCAAACCCCATTTCATTCCCACCATTAGGAAAACAATGAACGAACAAGAACTGCAAGACCTGCAAAAAATGGTCGAAACCGCCGTCGAAGCCCTCGAAGACATCAAAGCCAAAGACATCTCCGTCCTCCAAACCCAAGAAAAAACCTCACTGTTCGCCCGCATGATCATCGCCAGCGGCGACAGCACCCGCCAAGTCAAAGCCCTCGCCAACAACGTCGCCGTCAGCCTCAAAGAAGCCGGCTTCGAAATCCTCAGCACCGAAGGCGACAGCGGCGAATGGACGCTCGTTGACGCAGGCGACCTCGTCGTCCACGTCATGCTGCCCGCCGTCCGCGACTTCTACGACATCGACACCCTCTGGGGCGGCGAAAAACCCAGCTTCCACGCCGGCGCGCAAAAACCCTGGCACGCCGCCGACTAAGCCATCATCCCAAGCCGTCTGTGCATACAGACGGCTTTATTGCGCACGCCCTACCCCCCTTTGCCCAAACCGAAGCTTTCAGACGACGGCGGATTCGCATTTGAAGTGCAACTTTCCATAACAGAAAAAG
>JVVZ01000204.1:0-1546 GCA_001062585.1 Neisseria meningitidis | reverse complement strand
AACCTGATCTACCGCCAGCTGCCCAATGGCGAAAACCAATATTACCAATACGATTTAGAAAACCAACTCGTCCGCGCCGAAATCAAAAAGCCCGCCGGCAACACCGAAATCTGGACATACGCCTACGACCCGTTCGGCAGAAGGCTCTCCAAAGAGCGCCAAGACAAACTCGCCTGGACGATTACCGAACCGAAACGCACCCACTTCGTCTGGGACGGAACGCGATTACTTCAGGAGTACACCTACAAAGGCTGCTACACCTATATCTACACCGACCAAGACAGCTACGAACCCTTAGCCCAAGTCTTCCACAACAACCGAGACGAAGCGCAATACATCGCCTATTTCCACACCGACCAAATCGGCATACCGCGCGAGATGACCGACATCCATGGCAATCTCTTATGGTACGGCGAATACACCGCCTGGGGTCGTCTGAAAAAGGACGAACGGGTTTACAAAAACGCGCATCAACCGTTCAGATTGCAAAACCAATACTTCGATGAAGAGACCGGGCTGCACTATAATTTCTTCCGTTACTATGAGCCAGACACTGGTAGATTCATTAATCAAGATCCGATTAGATTAATTGGTGGAGATAACCTATATCAGTTTGCTGATAATATACAAAAGTGGAATGACCCATTAGGTCTGTGGAGAAGGAATGCTTATCTTGGTAGAACACCATCTAAAGTTTCAGCAACTGGTCGTGCTGTTATGAAGCGTATGCTTCGTGATAAATTAATTACAGGTATTACAGAAAAACAAATAGATGCTTTAACTCGTACCTCCCAAATTCCCAAAGATGCAAAATTTAAAGATGTGGATGGTAAAGAATATTCTTTACGAGGAGCGCATATGGGACACAACCCAGAAGATGCTGTCGACTATTGGAATAGGTGTGGTCGTTATCATGGAGCTAAATCCAAGCCTGTTAGGGATTGGATGTTAAATCCTGATAACTATAGGTTGGAATATGGACCAGGAAATTGTTCACGTGGTGGTAAAAGTAAATCACGATATAAGAAACCTCGAAAACCAAGAAATGGTAAAGTACCTAAAGGTTGTTAATTGCTAAATATTTTAAGAAATAAAAGGAATAGTTATGTATTTAGAAGAGCAAAATTCAGATTTGAATGATGAAATTAATGATCTAATTTGTTTATCAAATGATTTGACAAGTATCGAAGATAGATTAGCTGTCAAACTAAAAGCATGGGATTTAATTCCTGAACCTAAGATAAATTGGGTCGAACCAACTTCTTCAGTCGCTAATGGTATTTCTGGAGTTTATGAGGAAAAAGGGGATTACAAAGCAGCATTAGAATGGGTACTACTTGCTTTAAAAGCTAGAGAAATAGAGCCTGATGCAAGTATATTTTGTGATGCAGGGGCAATATATTTTGAGCTTGGTGATATGGACAATGCCTATAAATACTTTCAACTTGCGTATAATGAACTTCGTTATCAGCCATTTTCATATCGAGATAGGAAATATTGGCAATTTTATAAGCAACGTAAAGAAGAATTAAATCCTAAGAAAAAA
>JVVZ01000021.1:0-4213 GCA_001062585.1 Neisseria meningitidis | reverse complement strand
TAGTACGGCAAGGCGAGGCAACGCCGTACTGGTTTAAAGTTAAGCCACTATACAAGGCTATCCTTTTATTTTTAAATAAATTATTTCATATCGGGCAGCATGGGCGGAGCGCAGCAGGTTTGAGCGCGGTCAAAGTCGTCAAAGGTCGTCTGAAAAAGATTTTGGACTTTTCAGACGACCTTTTTAAGAAAACAAATTTTCTGAGAATCAGCCCTTCAACCAACTTTATCAAGGTATTGATTCTTAAACCAACCGATGACAAGTTATCGTCTATTCAAAACAATTGGCGGGACTTCTTCCATTTATCGTAATACATAAAACCCATCTGATCGATTTTCCACTCTCCGCCTTCCAAAACCAGCGTATAGGTTTTCTTTTCCCCACTATAATCCAACACATCTATTTCATATTTTTTATCACTGATTTTCCGTTCAGACGTAATCGTTTCGTTATATTCTGGTGGCATTTGAAAATCAGGAGCTTCTTGTCTAGCTTGCCTTAAAGATAAAGCTTTTTTAGATAAAAATTGGTGATGTATTTTTTTGATTTCATCAGCTCTTTTTTTGCTGTTTTCATCGTGATTAATTTCAAAAAAAGCACCTTCATCCAAACTTTTTTGAGTAAGCTCTCCCCAATACAATTCATAATCTTTCATTTGTTGAATGAACTCAGCTAATGTTTCATGCGCGGTTTTCATATTAGGAATTTCCTTTAAAGTGTTCTAAATTGCATTTTACTCATTCTCTACAAAAAGGTCGTCTGAAACGCTTATCCGTGTTTCAGACGACCTTTCGCTTTCAGGATTTAAAAAAACGGATTGTGCCGTTTTTCATGCCCGATGTCGGTCATTCTGCCGTGTCCCGCGATGACGCGGGTGTCTTCGGGCAGGACGAACAGTTTGGTGCGGATATTATAGATGAGGTCGGCGTGGTTGCCGCGCGGGAAGTCGGTTCTGCCTATGGTTTCGTAAAACAATACGTCGCCTGCAATAAGCAGCCCTGCTTCGGCGCAGTAGAAAACGACGTGGCCGGGCGTGTGGCCGGGGATGTGCAGGACTTGGAAGGCGTGGCTGCCGACCTTGAGCGTTTCGCCTTCGGTCAGCCAGCGGGTCGGCTTGAACGCGGGGGAAACGGGAAAACCGTATTGGGCGGTCGTTTCGGGCAGGGCTTGCAGCAGGAAATTGTCGTCTGCATGAGGGCCGATGACGGGGACGGGGCGGTGTTCCCGCAATGCCACCACGCCGCCGGCATGGTCGAGGTGTCCGTGGGTCAGCCAAATGGCGGTCAGGGTGAGGTTTTTCGCGTCCAACTCTTGCAGCAGGTAGGGAACGTCGCCGCCGACATCGGTCAGGACGGCTTCACGGGTTTCGTCATCCCACAAGAGGGTACAGTTTTGGCGGAAAGGGGTAACGGCAATGATTTCGGCTTGAAGTGCCATGAGGCGGGATTCCTTGGGTAGTGGTTGGACGGGGCTTGAACTTCGTTGAAACGATGTTTTCAGACGACCTTCGGTCTGTTTATGCGGTATCATTATTATATTTGAAATAATCACTCACATTATTGGAACGTTTATGAGAACTTCAATGCAGGGCATGATACCGATTTTTGCCGCTTTTTTCATCCAAACGGCGCTCGGCGCGGATTTGATGCTGGCGCAGGAATACAAAGACCAAGACATTGCAGGCTGGGCGATGAGCGAGAAGCTCGACGGCGTGCGCGCGTATTGGGACGGGCGGCAATTGGTCAGCAGGCAGGGCTACGCGTTTACGCCGCCCAAAGGCTTTACCGCGCAGTTCCCGCCCTATCCGCTCGACGGCGAGCTGTATAGCGGGCTCGGGCAGTTTGAACAGATTTCTGCCGCCGTGCGCTCGTCTTCCGGCGATTGGCGCGGCATCCGCCTGCACGTTTTCGACGTACCCAAGGCGCAGGGCAATCTCTACCAACGCCTCGCCGTCGCAACGCAATGGCTGAAAACGCATCCGAACGCGCCGATTACCATCATCCCGCAAACCAAAGTCCGCGACCGGCAGCACGCGATGGATTTTTTGAAACAAATCGAAGCGCAGGGCGGCGAAGGCGTGATGCTGCGCCAGCCCGAATCGCGTTACAGCAGCGGCAGGAGCAGCCAATTATTGAAGCTGAAAAGCCAATACGACGACGAATGCACGGTAACGCGGCATTATGAAGGCAAAGGGCGCAACGCCGGACGGCTGGGCGCGGTCGGCTGCAAAAACCGACACGGCGAATTCCGCATCGGCAGCGGCTTCAAAGACAAAGACCGCGACAACCCGCCCAAAATCGGCTCGGTCATCACATACCGCTACCGCGGCTTCACACAAAAAGGCACGCCGAAATTTGCCACGTTTGTGCGGGTCAGGACGGACAGGTAAGAGCCGATGGTCGAAAGGTCGTCTGAAAACCGGATTTTTGGGTTTTCAGACGACCTTTTCGTAAGTTTGACGGATACTGAATCGGTTTTCTGCTTTGGGAGTGGGAGGGGAGGTTTCGGTATATGGTGTACAATTTTCGTCTGATTGGTTTCATAAAGGGATAAATGATGGATTGTGATATTTTAACTGTTGATGGTTTGATTGAAGAAAGTCTCCTATTTTTTGATGAGAGACAATACGATGAAGCGATTGAAAAGCTGCTTGATGCTTTGAAGGCGATTACGGATAAAAGCACCCTGATTAGAGAGCAAATCTTGATTCAATCTAAACTTGGCAGTTGTTATCTTGAACTGCTTAGGAGAAATAACAGTACATCCAAAGTAGGAAAATTTGCTAAGTGTGAGGCTAACAAATATTTTTCTGATGCTTATGCACAATTATCACAATTAAGTGATGAAAAAGAAAAAAAGGGATGGGAAAAAATAATCTGTCAGGGTTTAAGAGACCTTGATTACCTCAATGAAGACTGGAGTTCCTATTTCGAGAAGAAAAAACAAGAAATACAGGAATCGCTTTTCAAAAGTGAAACTTCACAACCGCAAGACTCTGTTGCAACCATTTTAGCGGTTCTCCATATCACGCCGATAGAGTTGGGTTTTACCCCGATGGCACATTACACTTCGCCCCATGTATGCCATATATTATTCGGCATCGGCAGCAACGAAACTGCCAGCCCAATGCGACTCGGCAGCTCGACCTATATGAACGACCCGTCCGAAGGCAAGCCACTACTGGACTTATTGAACCAGCAAGATTTGGGGTTGGAAAACAAAGCGGATGGAGCGTCTCATAATGCCTTTTTTACCTGCTTCTCCAGCCGCGTCAACGACTTAAACCAGTTCCGCCTGTATGGCAAAGAAGGCGGCGTGGAAGCTTCGGGCTGTTGTCTGGTGTTCAATAGAAATGGGGATTGGCTGAGAGAAATAGATATTTCTGTCCCATTCCGCAGTCTTGTCAACAAATCAGGCAGGTCACAGACAAAAATAGGAGCATTTATCAAAAGATTAGACGAGCAGATGATGGAAGCCGAAATGTCAGATTCGGCATACCAAAAGCTGCCGCTTTATCAAGTCGCTTATATCGCCTACAAAGATGAATATATTACGGAAAAGAAATGCGGAATATGGTTTTCTGCACCCAATAAGGCATTTGACCTTCATAAAAATTTAGCAAAAGAAAACTTGGATTCATCCATTCGATTTACGTTAAATACAAATATTAGTCGATTCGGTATCCGCCTGGAACCCGTAGGAAATGAAGACTGGCATCAGTTCCGCTTGGAAAAATTAAAAGAAGCGTTGGAAGAGCTTATCGGGTTTTTCAAGGACAAATCCGCCGTCAGCGACGAGGATAAAGAAGCCTTGGAATACATCCGCTATCTGTTTAAAGATTTCGCCTTCCGCGACGAAGAAGAGTTCCGCCTGCTGGTCATCAAGCCAATCTATTCGAAGAAAATCAAATATTGCGAAACGACCCAATCTATCTATATCCCTTATGCCGATATACGGAATCTGGCGGACGAGGTGATTTTGGGCACGAATTACGAAAAAACCGGCAATCAACGCAAGGCGGAAGTGTTCCGCTATCAGATGAAGCAAAAATGCCCCGACGTCAAAGTCTCCCGCTCAACGCTGCCGATTAATCCGCCGAATAAGTAGCCAGCCGTAGGTCGGATACTTGTATCCGACATAAGCCTGCCATCCCAAAAGCCGTCGGATTCGAGAATCCGACCTTGTATATCGAAACACCCGTATCATAGCAACA
>JVVZ01000203.1:0-10653 GCA_001062585.1 Neisseria meningitidis | reverse complement strand
TTCAACTGGGCGACATTGACGGCGTCGGTGGCTGCCGTACCTTTGGCTACGTTGGCAATCTTGTTGCCGCCGTTGTTCAGACCGGCATTGGTCAGAGACACTTGGCTTGGCGAACCGTCCGCACCGATCTTCAGACCTTCTCCGCTCAGTACACTGTTGCCGGAGATGAAGCTGTCGGCCAGTACGGTAGTAGCGGAAACCGTACCGAATTCGACGTCGTCTGAAGTCTCAATCGTCAGCTCTTTACCGCTGCGTTTCACTCGGATGTTCTTACCTTGTTTCACAGTCACGGTGTCGCCTGCGGCGATGTTTTCACTGTCGCTCTCAGCTTCGTCGTTGGCTTTCAAGTTCCAGCCTTTACCTACGGTCTCTTTAACTGCGGCAATCGCGTCGTGAACGTTGTCTTTGCCTGTACCGCCGATGTCGTTAGTAGCTACGCTGCCTTTGTCGTTGGCCGCGTTACCACCAAGGAGTTTCGCCAGGTTGGCTTGAGTTTCGTTCAACTGTTCTTCAGTTGCAGCTTGACCTTTAGTAGCGAAGTCCGCACCGCCCAACGCTTGGTTGGTCAGTCCGCTGACAATACCTTCTTTACCGTCAATCACTACCGGTTTGCCGCCGTTCGCTGCGTCTTTGCCGATGGTGACTTTCTCAGCCAGGCTGAAGTCGATCGCTTTGCCTGTGCCGCTTGTGGTAACGATGTTCTTGTCTTTGCTTGTGTAGGTAACGGTATCGCCCAAGTTCACTTTTTCAGACGACCCGTTGTCCGCAACGATGTTCAGACCTTTGCTGGCTTCTTCGCCCACTTTGTCCAATGCTTCTTGAACTGTACCAACAGCATCATGTTTCGTACCGTCTGCTTTAGTTACAGTAAAGACAGGAGCTTCAATCGCACCAGTAATCGGGTTGATGCTGCTATTCAACGCTTTGGCAATCGGGTTCAGCTGGCTGACGTTAACCGCATCAGTATCTGCCACACCTTTGGCTACGTTGGCAATCTTGTTGCCGCCGTTGTTCAGACCGGCAGTAGTCAGAGACACTTGGCTTGGCGAACCGTCTGCACCGATCTTCAAACCTTCGGTAGTCAAGACGCTGTTGCCTACGATAATACTTTCGGCAACCACGCTGGTCGCTGCCACTGAATCAGCTTTGACATGATCAAACTCAACGTCGTCTTCAGTCTCAACCGTCAGCTCTTTACCGCTGCGTTTCACTCGGATGTTCTTACCTTGTTTCACGGTCACGGTGTCGCCCGCAGCGATTTTCTCGCTCTCGGTCTCGTCGTTCGCTTTCAGGTTCCAGCCTTTGTCAGCAGTTTCTTTAACTGCGGCAATGGCTTCGTGGACGTTGTCTTTACCTGTACCACCAATGTTGTTGGTCGTTACGTTGCCGTTGTTGTTGGCTGCGTTGCCGCCCAAGATGTTTTTCAGATTCACTTGGGTTTTGTTCAGCTGTTCTTCGGTCGCAGCTTGTCCTTTGGTGGCAAAGTCTGTACCGCCCAACGTTTTGTTGGTCAATCCACTTACCGTGCCGTTCGTACCGTCCAGCACAATCGGAGTGCTGCCGGTCTTGCCCAACGTAACTTTGTCGTTCAAACCGAAATCAACTTTGCCTCCCGACAGGGTTTTGGTCTTAATGTTGCCATCGGTACCGGTGTAAGTAACGGTGTCACCTAAGTTGACTTTTTCAGTCGACCCTTCGTCAGCGGCAATCTTCAGACCTTTACCCAACTCGTCGCCCACTTTGTCCAATGCTTCTTGAACAGTATGTACAGGAGTACCTGCCGTACCGTCGGCTTGTTTGACGGTAAAGCTCGGCTGTCCGACCGTACCGTCCGCACCGACGGTCGTGTTCAATGCGGCTGCAAGCGGTTTGATTTGCTCAACATTTGCTGCGTCGGTGTCTTCCGTACCTTTGGCTACTTTGGCAATCTTATTATTGCCGTTATCCAGACCGTTTTTGGTCAGGGAGACAGGGGCGTTTGCCGCACCGTTGGAGATGGTCAATCCGTTATCCTCCAGTACGCTATTGCCCGCAGTTACTTTAGGTGTAACCAATCCTGCATTCGTCAGCGTGCTGTCGCCTGCCTTCAAAGTAGTCGCAGTTACGCTGTTCAACGTGATGTCGTCATTCAGTTTGACCGTAACATTGTCGTTGTCGGCGGAAGTAGTGATGTTGCTGCCGCCTTTAATGCCTACGCGCTCACCCAGTTTTTTGCTTGAAGTCGAAGTACTACCGTCCGCATCAAAAGTCAGACCTTTGTCAGCCAGCTCTTTAAGCTGTGCATAATTCACAGCATCATCTTCATTTTCACCTTTGGCAACTTTGGTGATTTTGTTGCCGCCGTTGTTCAAGCCGGACTTGGTCAGGGATACCGGGGCACTTGCCGTACCGTTGGCAATGTTCAGTCCATCATTCGTCAGTACGCTGTCGCCTGCCTTCAAAGTCTCGGCAGTTACACTGTTCAACGTAATGTCGTCTTTCAGTTTAACTTTAATGCCGTCTGTACCCGCTTCGGTAACCACATTTTTGTCGTCACCTTTAATTGCCAGCGTTTCGTCCAGTTTTTTGGTTACGGGAGAGCCGCTATCGCCGTTAAAGGTAATACCTTTGGTGTCGACGGCTGTTTTTGCATCCACACCTTTTTGAATCTCGGATTTGGCGGCATCTGTAAGGTCAAGTTCGTAGTTGGTGATTTTGGTTTGGTTACTGTTTGTCGTTTCAGTCGGATTCAATGCCAGCTTACCATCAGATTTTACGCTCACAGTCGTTTTATCGGCATGAACGGTATAAAGTGTCTGATTACCAGTAACTTGAGAAGCAACATGGGTATTATCGCCTGCCGCTACGATGCTGATTTTCTCGCTGTCGGCAACGGCTTTATTGATGGCATTGGCAACATCAGTTGCGGTAGCAAATGCATCGCCTGCCGTATCCGCACTGATTACGCCGCCAGTACCTGCTGTCAACGTAGATTTATTGACATTGAACGCAACGGTGCCGTTTTTGTTTTCGGCGGTCGTACCTGTGCCGTCAACGAAGTTCAGCGTGGAATCGTCTTTAGTCAATGTTTTGGCATCTGCACCGTTGACTTGTACGCCGATGTTTTGCAATGCGCTGTCGGCTTTTTTCAAGGATTCTTTGGTTTTGTCTGACAAATCCAGATTGTAGGTAGTGACATTGGTGGTTGTATCTTCAGACGGCGTAAGTTTCAGACCGTTGTCTGCGCCTGAGGCAGAAACAACCGTGCCTTTGGCATTGACGGTGTAAATCGCATGACCGTCCGCGTCGTCAGTTTTGGTTACGCTGGCGACGTTTGTACCTTTTTGAACCTCGGTTTTCGCGGCTTTGACTTGTTTGTAGCTTGCTGCGTCATTATCTGCTTCGCCGTCAGCAATGTTGGTAATCTTGTGGCCGCCGTTGGAGAGTCCGCCTGCAGTCAGTTTCACAGGGTTGCTGCCGGAGCCGATGGTTACGCCGGAGCCGTTAACGGTCGTACCGCCAGCAGTAACGCCATCGCTGAAGGCTGCAGAAGTCAGTCCGGTCAATTCTTTTGCCAGTTTGACGTTCAGCGTGTGATTTTGGTCGTCTGAAACTACACCAATATTATTATCGGATAGCTTAGTCTTATCAGTTTGTCCGCCTTTGACTGCTACGGTGCTGCCGAGTTGGCGGTCAAATTTCGTGCCTGTGTCGCCTTCGAAATTCAACGGCGTGCGTACGGCATTGCTTAAAGCGGTAAGCGCGCTACCCACATTGTTGTAATTAGCTACGCTTGCAGTCGAAGGGTCGCCTGAAATAACGTTGTAAGTCGGCGCAGTAATCGTGCCGTCGGGATTCACTTGCGTACCGATGGCTTCGGCGATTTTGTTCAACTGGGAAACATTGACTGCATCATTGTCTTTAGCACCGTTCTTCACATTGCCGACAGTAGTTGGAGTAGTAGTTTGCGGATCGGTCGGATTCAATGCGGCAATGGTTACATCGCCTGTGTACGGAGTGCTGTCGTCCATATGTTTGAACGATACGGTTTTCACGCCCGTACCTGAATCTACGGTTACCTCACGTTTCAACAATCTACCGTCTTTATCGATATAAGAGAACGGCGCATCATTATTGACGGTCGTCAGCGTGCTGACGCGCAGGTTTGCCATCGCATCTTGCAACTGACCCAGATTAACCGCGTCTTTGGTATCAGTACCACTCAAAACATTGGTAATCTTGTTGCCACCCATATCCAATCCACCCTTAGCGGTAACTTTGCCCGTAAATTCCGGATTATCAACGGTATTGATGCTGACGGTTGCACCGTTTTGACGCAGGGAGATATTTTTGCCCGCTTCCAGCGTAATGGTTGAACCGCTGGTAACGTCTTGCAGTGTATGGTTTTCCGATACACCGTTGGTACCACCAGTCTGCGCTATCGTCAGTTTGAATGGTTTGTACGCATTAGTATTCAGCTCACGGATAGCCGCATCGATGGTATTTTGACCTGTACCGCCGATGTTGCTCATTGTAAAGCCGCCGTTTTCGCCGACTGCGGCATCTCCACCCAATACATTTTTAACAGTTTTGGCAGTATTGCCCAAAACGTTTTGTACCGCGTACAGCTGGCTGCCGTTGATGGTATCAGTAGAAGTGTTAGAGATTTCGCCCGGAGCAACGTTTTTCAATTGACGTTCGTAGCCTGACGAACCGAAAGACACTTGGTCGCCGGAGGTAATATGGTTACCACCTGCAAAGCCTGAGTATTTCAGATCGTTGACTTTAGCTTCGTTGACTTCGATTGCATTGGTTGTAGTCGTACTGCCCGCACCGATTGCGACAGAGTTGCCTTTGGTGGCTTTCGCACCCATACCGAATGCGGCAGAGGCGACGCCTTCAGCAATCGTACCCGTACCAAAGGCTGTGGATAATTGGCCTATTGCCTGTGATTTAGTACCAATGGCTACCGCAGCTTCGCTTGAAGTCGTATGAGTATAACTACCGGTTACCATCACATCGCCGGTATAGTCTTGATAAACCTCTTTAACCGTTTTACCCCCCGTACCGTCTACAGTTTTCACTGCAACGGTATCCCAGTCGTCCGCACCGATGGCGATAGAAGAATTGCCTTTTGCGTCTACATTGTTACCGATGGCAGTAGATTGATCGCCCCATGCATTGGCGTATGCACCGATAGCAACGGTTTGATTGTAATCAGGTTGTCCAGAACCTGGTATTTCGGTATTGGTTGCAGAAGCGTTATAGCCGATGACGACAGAGCGCGAGTTATTGGATCGCGCATCTTCACCGATAACAACCGCACTGAATTTCAGGGCTGTTGCATTATTACCGATAGCAACTGCTGCAGCTTGAGCAGCTTTGCTGTTTGTACCGATAGCAATGGAATTGGTATCGTCCGCGTTGGCGTTGTTACCCAAAGCTATGGCATTGGCTTCGCGGGTATGGCTGCTCAAACCAAGCGCCAAAGAAGCCGCGCCGTCTGCATTGGCAGCACGTCCTAACGCAATAGAATCAGTTTTCCAAGCATTATTGCCCGAACCGATTGCAATAGCATATCTTTTATCAGCCTTCGTACCGGCACCGAATGCAATCGTGTCAGCATCATTAGCAAAAGCCCCTTTACCGATTGCCATTGCCCGATTTTGTACAGCATCGGCACTAGTACCGATAGCAACAGTATCTTCTCCTTTTGCTTTGCTTTCATTACCTACCGAAACAGCATTCAAATTCAAAGCTTGTGCTTGTCGACCTACTGCCACAGAGCCTATTGCTTGAGCATTGGCATTGAAACCGAATGCTGATGCACCTGCTTTTTGAGCTTTGGCATATGGACCAACAGCAGTAGTAGAGTTATCAGTAGCTCTTGAGCCATCACCTATGGCCACGCTCGATTTACCTGATGACTCAGTATCTTGACCGCCAGCAAACGAGTTTTGACCATAGGCATTTGCTTGCTGACCGATGGCAGTCGCGTTCTTACCGTTTGCCTTACTTAGCGAACCGACGGCAACTGAACCTTCGCCAGTAGTATCGCCATTAATAGTGGAATCAGAGCCTGCTGCCGCCTCAACAGCAGCCTTGCTACCTATCACAACCGCATTGCTCGCAGCCGCCCTGGCTTCAGGACCGGCGGCAATCGCATTTTCGCCAGTTGCGCCGTCGTTGTTGTAGTTGGCTACCGGAGTACCGGGGCGATTAACGCTGTAATAATGAGTTTGCGATGCGGCAGTCAGTTTGCCGTTTTCAATTCTGACAGTTTCTCCGTCCACTTGGACGTCGTATTTGACTTTAGTATTACCATCTGCTTCAGTCTCAACAGTAACGGTAGTTGCTTTGCCGTCGGCAAACTGTACGCTTTCACCGGGCGTAACAATGCCCTTCGCCGTGCCCGAATTATCTTTGACGGCAAAGCCTTGGTTGACGTAAGTATTGAGATTGGTCAGCGCATCAGCAACGCTCCGAGCAGGATTTGCATTGAAGTTAGCTGTACCATTACCTGCCATATTCGGCGTAGCACTGCCTTTGAGCACGTTATAAGACGGCAGCGTTACCGTACCTTGATTGTTTGTAGGATCAATACCCACAGCCGCGCCGCCGCCCAATGCATTGGCAACTGCTTTGGCGATATTGCCCGAACCTGCATGAAGCGCGTAAAGCTGGCTGCCGTTAATCGCGTCAGTGGAAGTTGAGGTAATCGCACCCGGAGCAACATTTTTAAGCTGTCGTTCGTAGCCTTTCGTACCAAAAGAAACCTGTGAACCGTGCGTCAAGTTGTTCGTACCCGCAAAGCCGCCATAGGTAATATCATTAACAGTTGCAGTAGTTATCTTTTCCGCATTAATGGTTGTGGTCGAGCCCGCACCGATGGCAACGGATTTATCCTGAGTAGCGGACGCACCCACACCGAATGCTGATGCACCTAAACCACTAGCGATCGTACCCGGACCAAAAGCCGTAGACAGAGCACCTGTCGCCTGTGCCTTCACACCTACCGCAACCGCTGCCGTAGCAGCCGTAGTACCTTGATAACCGCTGGACATATCAGAACCAGTCAATTTTTTGTACTGTGTATTGACGCTTTCTTTTGCAATATCCCAGTCATCACCGCCGATGGCGATAGACGAGTCCCCTGCCGCACGGGTATTGTTACCAATGGAGGTTGATTGCTGACCCGAAGCAGTGGCATCTGGACCTATGGCAACCGCTTGGTTCAGCCCTATCGCCTTAGCTCCCGCACCGATAGCAATACCTTGTCTGGAGGTTGATTTAATCTCTCCATAAACATGATCATCACTACCAATGACGATAGAAGCCTCTCCCGTTGCCTGTGTATTTTTACCGATAGCAATCGATTTAAGAATTGATGCATTCGCGTTCGTTCCAAAAGCAACCGCATCTACGCCCGTAGCCTTCGCATTCGTACCGAAAGCAAGCGTATCATTACCAGATGCCATCGCGCGTCGACCAATAGCGGTACTGCGAGTCCCTGAAGCCAAAGTCGCGCCACTGCCGTCATTCAATTCTGTATTTTTATCTCGCCCAAAGCGGTCACTACCGCCAATAGCAACCGCAAATTGGCCTGTGGCCTGTGTCCAACTACCAATGGCTGTTGCACCCCTTGCCTTCGCCTCGGCACGACCACCCAAAGCAGTAGTCCATTGATCTGATGCAACAGTATCCGCACCAACAGCGGTTGCCTTAGCTGCGTTTGAATTTGAACCTGTACCAATTGCAATCGCATTATTACCATCAGCATATGTAGCTGTAGTTGGATCACTACCACCAATTGCAATAGCACCCGTGTTTAAACCATTAGGCGGCGCGGCCCTTGTTCCTGCACGCGCATAGGCACCAACTGCAACAGCGCCTGTTCCATTAGCATGAGCGCCATTGACAGCAGTTTCACCACCCGAGCCATTTGCAACTGCAGCGGTAGGCGCAATCACCGCCCAAGCCCCTTCGGAAAATCCCAATAATGCCGCGCTCAACGCTGTCAGCCTGAATAAGGTTTTCAGACGACCTTCCTCTGAGGCGCGCACATCTCCTTCAGCACCTTCGCTGCTTGATTTGACACGTCCCTTCGCCAATTCGGAAGTAACGACGAAAGAGCCGATGGTACGGTTCCACACAACTTTGAAAATCTTATTCATAACAATCTCTCTTGGTTGGATTTATTAAAAAATATCAGATTGAATTCAAGCATATACAATCAAAATAAGACGTACTCCCCGCACTGCCCCGCCGCTGAATCTTCTTCTTCAGGCACAAGCGGATTTTATGAGGCAGGCATTCATTTATTTTGTTTATATATTATTGAAATCCAATAAAGTTGACGTTAATTGTCACTTAGATACAATTTTTAGAACATATCTATATCTGAGGAAATAGTGTTTTAAGCCAATTAACCTTACCGTTTATTTAGAAAAAGTTCCGATAATCCATAACTTTGCTTTTAAAATTAACATTTATTTACCAAACAATATAGAACTATGACCTTTATCCTGCAATTACCATGCCAAAGATGACATGCCTGATTCATGCTTTCAGACTTCCATAAAGCATTTATACTAAAATGAAAAAATGCCGTAAGCGAATTTTGAAAAAAGGTCGTCTGAAAATAAACTGCAACAAGATCATGGACATCACTCTCCCTGTTATAGTGGATTAATAAGCAACAAAACCGCCATTGCGACAAAAAGGTCGTCTGAAACCTAAATTTTGGGTTTCAGACGACCTCTTTGCTTGGCGATTTATCCGCCCGCCGTCATGCTTTTCTCTATTAAATTGACGGCAGGAAATGCGTTGTTTTATTTCAATTTGCTGTTTTTCAATGATTTGGATGATGTCGGCGGCTGCAATGTTTCGACGGCGATGTCTTTGGGGTGCGCCGCGATAAAGGACTTGGTCGCGCGCATGATTGCCTGTATGCGCGGGTCGTTCCAGCGGACGATTTGATGGTTTTCATCGCGCTTGTCCGACCAGATAATCACGCCGTCCATATATTTGCTGCTGATTTCGAGCATTTTCTGCCAGCGTTCGGCATCGATAAATTGTTTGAAATACGGGCTGTTGCTTGCGGAATAATATTGCGGCCAGAGGTAGCCGATGATTTTTTTGTCGGGATAGCGCTTTCTAATCTCGGCAACGGTGGTTTGGACGTCTTTTTCCCATTGCGCCAAATCGGGCGTGGTGATGTAGAACACGGGATTGGCATAGTCGCTGATGGCTGCGCTCATCTGACGGCGTTTGCTGAACTGCCGCCATTTTGCCAACACTGCCTCGTTGTCCGCCTGAGTTTGGTAGTAGCGGATGGCGTGCAGGTGTTCGTCGGGCAAGCCGTAGTTGCTGATGTAGGCACGGGGATTTTCTTCTTTGAAAATCTGGTACATGCGGGCAAAGTCGGTTTTAAGTTCCTGAGGCGTGAGGATTTGTCCGTCTTTTTCGGCAAACCAGGTTTCGATATCGGTGGAAATGGTGCGATAGCCTTCGCGATAGGATTGGCGCGCCAATTCGCGGATGCGTTTTTCGTTCAATACGCCGTGTTTGCGCTTGCCAGCAGGGTCGGGCATCACCAGCTCGGATTCGTAAATCAGGAATACTTTGGACAGTTTGTCGGCAGTCAGGTCGGGTTTGCCGACGTAGTCCATGCGATCGTAAATGATAAAGTCTTTGCCGGAGGCTAGCGCGGAGGCGGCGGCAAGGAAGAGTAGGGATGCGGCGCGGATAAATGGTTTCATTGGGTTTTCTTTTTGGTGAAGGTCGGGGCTTGCTGTTTTGGCAATGCGAGGAGGACTCGATATAAATTAATGGGAAAGGTCGCGGCAAACAAGGCGGAAGGGGTAAAAACAAGTCAAAGGTCGTCTGAAAAGGGTAAGCGGCGTTTTCAGACGACCTTTTGGCGGCTGGCGGCGGTTTGTCTCTGTTCCATCCTGCCGCTTTGCTATAAAATCGAAACCCTCTTCAACCCGAAATCCAAATCAGGAAAATCATGATGGAAGCAGCCGGACAACACAACGTCGATGCGGACGAAATCGCTAAATTCAGCCAAATTGCGGATAAATGGTGGGATAAAAACGGCGAGTTCAAACCTTTGCACGACATCAATCCGCTGCGCTTCGGCTATATCGACTCGTTCGCGCAGTTGGCGGGCAAACGTGTTTTGGATGTCGGCTGCGGCGGTGGGATTTTGTCGGAAAGCATGGCAAAACGCGGCGCGGCGCACGTTACCGGCATCGATATGGCGGAAAAGTCGTTGCAAACTGCCCAAGCCCATGCCGCTGCCGAAGGAGTGGACAATATCGATTACCGCTGCATCCGCGTCGAAGACCTTGCCGCCGAACAGCCGCACAGCTTCGATGTTGTAACCTGTATGGAAATGATGGAACATGTTCCCGATCCCGCCGCCATCGTCAAAGCCTGTTCGGAGCTGGTGAAGCCTGACGGCTGGGTGTTTTTCTCCACCATCAACCGCAACCCTAAATCTTATCTCCATCTGATTGTCGGCGCGGAATATGTGTTGAACGTCGTTCCCAAAGGGACGCACGATTGGCAAAAATTCATCACGCCCGCCGAGCTGGCGCGAATGTGCAGACAGGCAGGTTTGGACGTTATCGACACCAAGGGCATGACCTACAACCTCTTGACCCGCCG
>JVVZ01000202.1:0-6531 GCA_001062585.1 Neisseria meningitidis | reverse complement strand
TCCAAGATTTGGGGGCCAGTTCAAAACCTTGTTTCGGGTTTTCAGACGACCTTTTCTTGCGCTTTATGGTTTACGCGAACCTTATTCGCCGTAATAGGCTTTGGTCAGGATTTCTTCCATGTCGGCGACCAATGCCAGACGCGGGTTGGCGGGGGTGCATTGGTCTTCGAAGGACAGCAGTGCCAGTTCTTTGCGGCCGTCGATGAAGGTTTTTTCGTCGATGCCCTGCTCTTTGAACGACATTTTGATGCCGACGTTGACTGCCAGTTCATGACAGGCGCGGGCGAAGGATTCTACGCCTTCGGCAGGGGTGGCGCACGGCAGGCCTAAGGTACGGGCGATTTCCTGGTATTTCAGGTCGGCTTTGTAGTAGTTGTACTTCGGCCAAGTGGCGGTTTTCTGCGGGCGCGTGCCGTTGTAGCGGATGACGTGCGGCAGCAGGATAGCGTTGGCGCGGCCGTGCGGAACGTGGTATTTGCCGCCGATTTTGTGCGCCATCGAGTGGTTGATGCCGAGGAATGCGTTGGAGAACGCCATGCCTGCGATGGTGGAGGCGTTGTGCATGTGTTCGCGCGCTTCGGGGTCGGATGCGCCGTGTTTGTAGGAGCGTTCGAGGTATTGGAACACGAGCTTGATGGCTTGCAGGGCGAGGCCGTCGGTAAAGTCGTTGGCGAGCACGGAAACGTACGCTTCTACCGCGTGGGTCAGTACGTCCAGACCGGTGTCGGCGGTTACGCCGGCGGGAACGGTCATGGTAAATGCGGGATCGACGATGGCGATGGTCGGGGTCAGCGAGTAGTCGGCGATGGGGTATTTTTTGTCGCCGTCGCTGATGACGGTAAACGGCGTGACTTCAGAGCCGGTGCCCGATGTGGTTGGGATGCCGATGAATTTGGCTTTGCGACCCAATTCGGGGAAGCGGAAGGCGCGTTTGCGGATGTCCATGAATTTTTGGACGAGGTCTTCAAAATCGACTTGGGGCTGTTCGTAGAAGAGCCACATGGCTTTTGCCGCGTCCATCGGCGAGCCGCCGCCCAGTGCGATGATGGTGTCGGGCTGGAAGCTGCGCATCAAATCGGTGCCTTTATAGACGGTTTGGACGCTCGGATCGGCCTCGACATCGGTGAAAAGCTGGATGGTTACTTTGTTTTTGCGTTGGTGGAGCTGGTGGGTCACTTTATCGACGAAGCCCAAATCGACCATCGAACGGTCGGTCACAATCATGACTTTTTCGCAGTCTTTCATGTCTTGCAGGTATTGGATGGAATCGCGCTCGAAATAGATTTTGGCGGGTACTTTGAACCATTGCATGTTGTTTCTCCGACGGCCTACTTTTTTGATGTTTAACAGGTTGACTGCGCTGACGTTGCCGCCGACGGAGTTTTTGCCGTAAGAGCCGCAGCCCAAGGTCAGGGACGGCAGGAAGGCGTTGTAAAC
The DNA here is from genome assembly GCA_001062585.1 of Neisseria meningitidis. Classification (GTDB taxonomy): domain Bacteria; phylum Pseudomonadota; class Gammaproteobacteria; order Burkholderiales; family Neisseriaceae; genus Neisseria; species Neisseria meningitidis_D. The sequence goes on along the minus strand of JVVZ01000202.1, from coordinate 5,094 downwards.
GTCGCCGATGCCGCCGAAGGTGGAGGGCGAGTTCCAAATCACGCGCAGGGCTTTGACGCGGGTGCCGAAGGTTTTTGCCAATTCGTGATCAGCGGTATGGATGGCGGCGGAGTGGCCCAAGCCGTCGAAGGCGACCATTTGTTCGGCGAACTGCAAACCTTGTTCGGTGGAATCTGCTTTGAGCATCGCCAGTACGGGCGAGAGTTTTTCGCGGGTCAGCGGCTCGTTGGGGCCGACTTCGCGGCATTCGGCGATGATGATGTTGGTTTTTTCAGGGACTTTAAACCCGGCCTGCTCGGCAATCCACGCCGCCGGTTTGCCCACAACGGCGGAATTGAGTTTCGCGCCGCCGCAGTTGGCGCAGTTTGCCGTAACGCCGAAGATGAAGTCTTCGAGCATGGCTTTTTCTTTTTTGTTGGCGAAATACACGCCGTAGGATTTGAACTCTTCGACCAGCTCTTTATAAATCTCTTTGTCGGCAATGACGGCTTGTTCGCTGGCGCAAATCATGCCGTTGTCGAACGCTTTGGACATCACGATGTCGTGTGCCGCCTGTTGGATGTTTGCCGTTTTTTCGACATAGGCAGGCACGTTGCCCGCCCCGACGCCGAGCGCGGGTTTGCCGCAGGAATAAGCGGCTTCCACCATCGCATTACCGCCGGTCGCCAAAATCGTCGCCACGCCCGGATGCTTCATCAGCGCGGAAGTGCCTTCCATAGACGGTTTTTCAATCCACTGGATGCAGTTTTCCGGCGCGCCAGCGGCAATCGCGGCATCGCGCACGATTTGGGCGGCGTGGGCGGAACACTGCTGGGCGGAAGGGTGGAACGAGAAAATAATCGGATTGCGGGTTTTCAGCGCAATAAGGGATTTGAAAATGGTGGTGGAAGTCGGATTGGTGGTCGGCACGATACCGCAGACGACCCCGACCGGATCGGCGATTTCGGTAATGCCGGTTACATCGTCTTCGCTGATGACGCCCACGGTTTTCAAATCGCGCAGGCGGCGCACGACGTTTTCGCAGGCAAACAGGTTTTTGGTCGCCTTATCTTCAAATACACCGCGTCCCGTTTCTTCGACCGCGTGCATGGCGAGTACACCATGTTTGTCCAGCGCGGCAATGGAGGCTTTGGCAACGATATAATCAATCTGCTCCTGATTCAGCTTGCGAAACTCGTCCAACGAGCGCAAACCCTTTTCAACCAAACTGTTGACCTCGGCTACGGCGGGGCTGACGACATTGTCGGCTGATGCGTTCATGGTGTATCTCCTTGATATAAGGTGGCAATAAAGACGATAAATTTTCACTACGATTACTATAAGTAATTTTGTTACATTTCTCTTTGACTTACATCACAAACCATGCATGCTGTTTTCAGATGACCCCTTTCAGGATTTTTCTGTTTTTAATACATTGAAATAAAATCATTTTAACGAGTTTGATAAAAGAGGCTGCCGAGTCTTCCCCCTTTGCCATATCGCTATTGTTTTACCTGCCGCAATTCATATGAAAATGAAATTTTTTGAATTTTGTATCGAAATTACAAATCAACCTTTCAAACAAAATTTGCAGGCAAAACGGACAAGGTCGTCTGAAAACCAAATTAAAGTTTTCAGACGACCTTGTCGCATATTCACAAGAGATTGTCGGGAAAACGATAGTTTTTTTCTACAATTTCAGATATTAAACTTATAAAATACAACCATTCTCATTTGTACAATGAACGGAGAAATTGATGTTCCGACCCAATCTGACCGCTGCCGCCGTTGTGGCCGCTTTATCTTCCACTGTATTTGCCGCTGAAACGGTCGAGCTGGATACCGTCCATGTGAAAGGACAGCGTTCGTATAACGCAATTGCCACCGAGAAAAACGGCGATTACAGCTCGTTTGCCGCCACCGTCGGCACAAAAATCCCCGCCTCTTTGCGCGAAATTCCGCAATCCGTCAGCATCATCACCAACCAGCAGGTAAAAGACCGCAACGTTGATACCTTTGACCAATTGGCGCGCAAAACGCCGGGCCTGCGCGTGTTGAGCAATGACGACGGACGCTCTTCGGTTTACGCGCGCGGTTACGAATACAGCGAATACAACATCGACGGCCTGCCCGCGCAAATGCAGAGTATCAACGGCACGCTGCCCAACCTGTTCGCCTTCGACCGCGTCGAAGTGATGCGCGGCCCGAGTGGCTTGTTCGACAGCAGCGGTGAGATGGGCGGTATTGTGAATTTGGTGCGCAAACGCCCGACCAAAGAGTTCCAAGGCCATGCAGCGGCAGGGTTTGGTACGCACAAACAATATAAAACCGAAGCCGACGTTTCAGGTCCTCTGAACGCCGACGGCAGCGTTCGCGCCCGTGTGATGGCGCAAACTTCAGGCGCGTCTCCCCGTCCTGCTGAGAAAAACAACCACCACGAAACCTTCTATGCGGCGGCGGATTGGGACATCAATCCCGACACGACTTTGGGCGTAGGCTATCTCTACCAGCAACGCCACCTCGCGCCGTACAACGGCCTGCCCGTCGGCAGCAGCGGCAATTTGCTGTCTCTGCCCAACCACACCTTTGTCGGCGCGGATTGGAACAAATTCAAAATGAACAGCCATGACGTGTTCGCCGATTTGAAACATTATTTCGACGACGGCGGCTACGGCAAAATCGGTATGCGCTATTCCGACCGCGATGCCGACTCCAATTACACCTTCGCCGCCAACAAACTTTCTGCCGACAATAAGGCAAACGTCGTCGGCTTAGGCACGGAAATCAAACAAAAAGCTTTCGCAGTTGACGCAAGTTACAGCCGTCCGTTTGCCTTGGGCAACACCGCAAACGAACTCGTCGTCGGCGCGGACTACAACCGCCTGCGCAGCACCAACGAACAAGGCCGTGCAGCCGTTGCGCGTAATGTTGCCTTGGGCGATTTCCACTCTGTTCCCTATGTCAACCTGATGCAGAACGCCCGTGCCGGCGCGCGCGGTTACAGCCATACCGTCGCTACCGAAAACCTTGACGAATTCGGTGTTTACGGCAAATCCGTCTTCCATCCGGTCGACAGGCTGTCGCTCATCGGCGGCTGGCGTTTGGGACACTACAAAATCGAAGCGGGCGAAGGCGACGAGTTGCACAAAGCCAGCAAAACCAAGTTCACCGGCTACGCAGGCGCAGTTTACGACTTGAACGACAACAACAGCCTCTACGCCAGCTTCTCCCAACTCTACACGCCGCAAACCAGCCTCGGCACCGACGGCAACCTGCTCAAACCGCGCGAAGGCAACCAGTTTGAAGTCGGCTACAAAGGCAGCTACATGGACGACCGCCTCAACACCCGCGTCTCCCTCTACCGCCTGAAAGACAAAAACGCCGCCGCACCGCTGAACCCGAACAATCGCAACACCCGTTACGCCGCCTTGGGCAAACGCGTGATGGAAGGCGTTGAGACCGAAATCAGCGGCGCGATTACACCGAAATGGCAAATCCACGCAGGTTACAGCTATCTGCACAGCCAAATCAAAACCGCCGCCAACTCGCGCGACGACGGCATTTTCCTGCTGATGCCCAAACACAGCGCAAACCTGTGGACGACTTACGAAGTTACGCCCAAGCTGGCCCTCGGCGGCGGCGTGAACGCGATGAGCAGCATCTCCTCGGCAGCAGGGCTGCGCGCAGGCGGCTACGCCACATTCGACGCCATGGCGGCATACCGCTTCACGCCCAAACTGAAGCTGCAAATCAACGCCGACAACATCTTCAACCGCCACTACTACGCCCGCGTCGGCAGCGCAAACACCTTCAACATTCCCGGCTCGGAGCGCAGCCTGATGGCAAACCTCCGCTACGACTTCTAAAAACGGGAAAAGCAAAAGGAAAACAAATCACCGCCAAAAACCAGAAGACCAACACATTACGGAAACAGACCGGACAGGCAGGGCACACCACCTGTCCGGTTTTATCATTTATGTCCCATGTTTGACATAGAAAAAACAGCAGATATAGCCCAAAGGTCGTCTGAAACATCCGACAACCCGATAACACACACAACACACCCCACCAACACAACCGACAACCCCGCCATGACCTCACGCACCGCACACTGGCAAGCCGCCCGCCTGCTGCAAGCCGAAGAAACCCACATCCGCTCCGAACACACCGGCCGCAGCTACCGCATCCAAACCGCCGCCGTCGGCGACCCGCCCCCACAAGGCTATCCCGTCCTCCATATCCTCGACGGAGATGCCTTCTTTCCCGCCGCCCTCAGCATGGCGCAATCCCTGCTCATCAACCCCATGACCCGAAGCCGCGCCGCCTGCCTCATCGTCAGCATCGGCTACCCCAACGGCGAAGTCCGTGACCTGACCCAACGCGCCCTCGACTACACCCCGCCCCTGCCCGAAACCGCCACCGAAGCAGACCGCCGCCAATACGGGCAAGCAGACCGCTTCGCCGCCTTCCTCGACCACGAACTCGCCCCGACCCTTGCCGCCAAATACCCCGTCAACCCCAAAGAACAAGCCCTGTTCGGACACTCCTTCGGCGCATTGTTCGGACTCTATTCCCTCTTCACCGCCCCCGACCGCTTCAAACACAACCTGCTCGCCTCCCCCTCCGTCTGGTGGCACAACCGCCGCGTCCTCGACTTCCTACCGTCCGCCCTTCCCGCCGACACCGCCGTCCGCATCAGCGTCGGCGAACACGAAGGCCGCAGCAACCGCCCCGAACAAATCGGCAGGGAAATGGTCGCCCAAGCCAAACTGCTTGCCGGCACCCTCCAACACCTCGGCGCAGACGCACAATTTACCCTCTACCCCAACGCCAACCACGGCAACACCCCCTTCTACGCCCTCCCCGACCACATCGAATACCTCCGCCAAGCGTGGCAGAAGAAATAAACCGGCAGAAACGACAAGCCGTATTCCAAACAGAGAGGAATACGGCTTGAGTGATGGCGGTTGGGAATTTTCAGACGACCTTGGATTCATTTTTTATGCAATCAACGCAGGTTTTATTCAATTAAATTGGAAATCCAACCCGTAGCATGGGCTACGCCCACGAAATCTGCTATCTAAAAATCCAAATCAGACAACAGCCGAATGGGCA
>JVVZ01000201.1:0-1181 GCA_001062585.1 Neisseria meningitidis | reverse complement strand
CTGTACTGTCTGCGGCTTCGTCGCCTTATCCTGATTTAAATTTAATCCACTATAAAAAGGTCGTCTGAAAACCCTGAGATTTGGGGTTTCAGACGACCTTTCTGCATCCTTGTTACGCGGAATAGCCCGTCAAATCACTTCCAAAACGAAGTAATTGCGCAGCTTGTCGTACACTTTGTCAGTTACATTGATGCAGCCGTTGGTCATGATGCGGTCAGAGACAACATCAGAGGCAATGCGTTTCATGCGGTGTTCGGAAGGTTTGAGTGTCCAAACGCGGTGCAGGGCGAAGAGGAAGTCTTTTTCCTGCTTGAAGCCGATGACTTCGCCGCCGTAGCCGGGTTTGGAAGTCTTCATCAACTGCATGTCGAATTTGCCTTTTGGCGTGGTTTTACCGATGAGTACGGGGTGGCACTGGCCATCGTCGGCAAAGCACAGCTCGGCTTTGGCGGTGTTGACGATGACTTTTTTGCGTTGCATGTATTCTTTGGCGGCATCGGCTGCTGCAAAGCTGTTCAGCCCTGCCAGCAGCGATACGCCGAGGATGATTCTTTTCAACATGGTTTCCTATTATCTGCGGATGCGGTGGGGTGTTTCGGGCGCAACCTCGCGGATGATGATTTGAGGTTCGGGTGCGGGTTGTGGGGTAACTTCTTGTACGGGCGGGCAGACGGCATCTTCCGGGAAGACGGCTTTCCAATGGAAGCTGCGGGCGTATTTGTGTTTGTCGAACAAGACTTTGTATTGGCAAGTGGTAATGCCTTCTACGTTGGAGCCGATGTCAGGATTGGCGGGAACTCCGGGAGTGCGGAAGTGGAAGAGATAGTTCCATTCGCGCACGCCGAACATACCTTCATCGTAGTGCGGACGACCGAGGATTTTGTAGATGTCGTCTTTGCTCAGACCCGGTTTCATCTGTTCGAGTTCATCGGTGGTAGGGAATGTGCCTTGGTTTTTGTTGAAGGTTACGGAGTAGGGTTTGGGAAAGACGGGGTTGTCCGTCGTTCCGTCGGCTTTAACGTGGCTTTTGCCGGCGCAGGCGGACAGTACGGCTGCGGCAGCGAGGTAAAGGGCGGTTTTGGCGATGCGGGACGTTTTCATGGTTAATCCTTTTTTGTTGCGGCAATTTCAATCAGGCCGCCGTTGCATGGTCAAGATTCGATGTTATCCGTGCGCCGCCG
>JVVZ01000200.1:0-15963 GCA_001062585.1 Neisseria meningitidis | reverse complement strand
GTACTGTCTGCGGCTTCGTCGCCTTGTCCTGATTTAAAGTTAATCCACTATATCTGCAACGGCGTTGTTGTATTCGGTTCAAAGACAATCCAGATAGGAAATGTCTCATACCTTGTCGGACGAGACCATACGAAGCAACGCCTTTCATTGACTATACATCAGACTTAAAACCGCAAAGGAAATCGGATGCAAAACTACCTGACCCCCAATTTTTCATTCGCCCCCATGATTCCCGAACGCGCCCTCGGCAGCCGCGTCTGGGATACCGAAGGCCGTGAATACATCGACTTGTCGGGCGGTATTGCGGTCAACGCGTTGGGACACTGCCATCCCGATTTGATTGCCGCGCTGGCGGAGCAGTCGCAAAAATTGTGGCACATTTCCAATATCTACACCACCAAACCCGCGCAGGAATTGGCGCAAAAGCTGGTAGAGCATACCTTTGCCGACAAAGTATTCTTCTGCAATTCCGGCGCGGAAGCCAATGAAGCCGCGCTGAAACTGGCGCGCAAATACGGTCGAGATCATTTCGGCGAACACAAAACCGAAATCATCTCCTGCCTGAACAGCTTCCACGGTCGTACGCTGTTTACCGTCTCGGTCGGCGGCCAGCCCAAATACAGCAAAGACTACGCGCCGCTGCCGCAAGGCATTACCCACGTTCCATTCAACGATATTGCCGCATTGGAAGCTGCCATCAGTAAAAACACCTGCGCGGTGATTATCGAGCCGATTCAAGGCGAAAGCGGCATCCTGCCTGCCACGCAGGAATATCTGCAAGCCGCGCGCCGTTTGTGCGACGAACACGGCGCATTGCTGATTTTGGACGAAGTGCAAACCGGTATGGGGCATACGGGCAAACTGTTTGCCTACGAGCATTACGGCATTACGCCCGACATCATCAGCTCCGCCAAAGCATTGGGTGGCGGCTTCCCCATCGGTGCGATTCTTACCACCGATAAAATCGCCCCGACCTTCGGGCCGGGGACGCACGGTTCGACTTTCGGCGGCAATCCGATGGCGTGCGCCGTTGGCAGCCGCGCGTTCGACATTATCAACGCGCCCGAAACCTTAGCGCATGTGGAAAAACAAGGACAAAAATTTCAGACGACCTTGCGGGAGTTGGGCGAGAAAACCGGCGTATTTAAAGAAGTACGCGGTATGGGGCTGCTCATCGGCTGCGTGCTGGCAGACCAATACCAAGGCCGCGCTTCGGAAATTACCGCCGCCGCGCTGAAACACGGCCTGATGGTATTGGTTGCCGGAGCCGACGTCGTGCGTTTCGCCCCCAGCCTGCTGTTAAACGATGAAGATATGGCGGAAGGGCTGAAACGCTTGGAGGCTGCATTAACGGAATGGCTCGTCTGAATTTGATTGATTTTATTTAACTGTTAACAAATTTGATGAAGTATTTCTATTCGGCGGATAATGGAAAATACGACCCTTTGTTGGTTTTGGAAAATAATCAATCTAAAAATTTTCTTTTCTGTTTAAAAACGAGCAGAATCTAATCAAATCCATATACCCATTGTTCAGAATGAAACCGATGTTATAAATTGTAATTTGCCAGTTATTCCAATTACTGATACGATTTGCGGCGGAATAAATTCAAATAAATGACTCATTGCGCCCTTTATTTTCAATTTTATTTTTAATTAATTGATAATATTAGGGTAATTGTGGTTTTGCGTTTGATTTAATTTTAGGAATTTTCGTTTTTGTATATCAATTTTCGCAAACGAAAACATTAGGGGTATAACCCTCTGTCATTGAATAACACTCAACATAAGGATAGATACTATGTCCACCCAATTACACGATGTTGACCCGATTGAAACCCAAGAGTGGTTGGACGCGTTAAGCTCAGTTCTAGAATACGAAGGCAGCGAACGCGCACAATACTTGTTGGAGCATCTGGTTAAATACAGCCGCGACAAAGGCGTCCGTATGCCTCACGGCACAACTACCCCGTATTTGAATACCGTTTCGGTTGAAGACGAAAAAGGCATTCCGGGCGATCAAAACATCGAACACCGCATCCGTGCATTCGTGCGCTGGAACGCCGCCGCCATCGTATTGCGCGCCGGTAAAAAAGATTTGGAGCTGGGTGGTCATATCGCATCTTTCCAATCCGCAGCAACCATGTACGAAGTGGGTTTCAACCACTTCTGGAAAGCTAAAGGCGAAGGCGAAGAAGGTGATTTGGTATTCTTCCAAGGCCACGTTTCTCCAGGTATCTATGCCCGCGCTTTCGTTGAAGGCCGTCTGACTGAAGGCCAACTGAACAATTTCCGTCAGGAAGTGGACGGACATGGTCTGCCTTCTTACCCGCATCCGCACTTGCTGCCCGATTTCTGGCAATTCCCGACCGTATCTATGGGTTTGGGTCCGATCATGGCGATTTACCAAGCCCGTTTCCTGAAATACTTGGAATCCCGCGGCCTGGCAAAAACCAAAGGCCGTAAAGTATGGTGTTTCTGCGGCGACGGCGAAATGGACGAACCTGAATCGCAAGGCGCCATCGCATTGGCAGCACGCGAAGGTTTGGACAACCTGATTTTCGTCATCAACTGTAACCTGCAACGTTTGGACGGTCCTGTCCGCGGTAACGGCAAAATCATCCAAGAATTGGAAGGCAACTTTGCCGGCGCAGGCTGGAATGTTGTCAAAGTCATTTGGGGCCGCCGTTGGGACCGCCTCTTGGCAAAAGACAAAGACGGTATCTTGCGCAAACGCATGGAAGAATGTTTGGACGGCGACTACCAAACTTACAAATCCAAAGACGGCGCGTACGTGCGCGAACACTTCTTCAATACCCCTGAATTGAAAGCATTGGTTGCCGATATGACCGATGACGAAATTTGGGCATTGAACCGCGGCGGCCACGACCCTCAAAAAGTGTACAACGCTTATGACCGCGCAGCTAACCATGCAGACGGCAAACCTACCGTAATTTTGGCAAAAACCATTAAAGGTTATGGTATGGGTGCATCCGGTGAAGGTCAAAACGTTGCCCACCAAGCCAAAAAAATGGACAAGGCGTCTCTGAAACAATTCCGCGACCGCTTTGACATTCCTGTTACCGATGAGCAAATCGACAGTGGCGATCTGCCTTACCTGACTTTCGCTCCCGACAGCGAAGAGTACAAATACTTGCACGCACGCCGCGAAGCTCTGGGCGGCTACCTGCCTCAACGCAAGCCTACCCAAGAAGTTCTGGAAGTACCTGAGTTGTCAGCATTTGAGACTCAACTGAAATCCAGCGGCGACCGTGAATTCTCGACCACTATGGCATTTGTCCGCATTCTGTCTACTCTGTTGAAAGACAAAAAAATCGGCAAACGCGTCGTACCTATCGTTCCTGACGAAAGCCGTACCTTCGGTATGGAAGGCATGTTCCGCCAATACGGTATTTGGAATCCGAAAGGCCAACAATACACCCCGCAAGACAAAGACCAACTGATGTTCTATAAAGAATCCGTTGACGGTCAAATCCTGCAAGAAGGTATTAACGAGCCTGGCGCGATGGCTGACTGGATTGCTGCAGCGACCAGCTATGCCAACAGCGACTTCGCGATGATTCCGTTCTACATTTACTACTCTATGTTCGGTTTCCAACGTGTCGGCGACTTGGCATGGGCTGCCGGCGATATGCACGCGCGCGGCTTCCTGTTGGGCGGTACTGCCGGTCGTACGACCTTGAACGGCGAAGGCCTGCAACACGAAGACGGCCACAGCCACATTCAAGCTGATTTGATCCCGAACTGTGTAACATACGATCCGACCTTCCAATACGAAGTGGCCGTTATCGTACATGATGGCCTGCGCCGTATGTACGTCAACCATGAAGACGTGTTCTACTACATCACCCTGATGAACGAGAACTACACTCATCCGGACATGCCCGAAGGTGTGGAACAAGACATCCTGAAAGGTATGTACTTGCTGAAAGCCGGCGGTAAAGGCGACAAGAAAGTTCAATTGATGGGTTCCGGTACCATCCTGCAAGAAGTGATTGCCGGTGCCGAATTGCTGAAAGCCGACTTCGGCGTAGAAGCAGACATTTGGTCTTGCCCATCCTTCAACCTGCTGCACCGCGATGCCATCGAAGTAGAACGTTTCAACCGCCTGCATCCGCTGGAAGCTGAAAAAGTGCCTTTCGTTACCTCTCAACTGCAAGGTCATGACGGTCCGGTTATCGCCGCTACCGACTATATCCGCAGCTATGCCGACCGTATCCGTGCGTACATCCCGAACGACTACCATGTCTTGGGTACCGATGGTTTTGGACGTTCCGACAGCCGTGCCAACCTGCGCCGCTTCTTCGAAGTGGATCGCTACAACGTTGCCGTGGCAGCATTGAGCGCATTGGCAGAACAAGGCAAAGTCAGCAAAGAAACCGTTCAACAAGCCATCGAAAAATACGGCATCAATGCCGACGTGGCACCAAGCTGGAAACGCTAATCCTGTTTTCAGACGACCTCAAAGTCAATTTGCTTACGGGGTCGTCTGAATCAAGAATAGGTTGACGGTTTGTATAACGGATAAACCTTGAATTACCGGGCTGCGGGCGCAAGTCGTGCAAAAGGTTCGAAGCGCAGAAAAGCTGCCTTGGAAATGGTTATCCGTGCCGGAAAACATAAGTGATGTCGTTTGAAACTATTTTTCAGACGACCTCAAACCGAAATCATCAAAGGAACTCAAATGAGTATCGTAGAAATCAAAGTACCCGATATTGGCGGTCATGAAAACGTCGATATCATCGCAGTAGAAGTCAAAGCGGGCGACACCATCGCCGTTGACGACACCCTGATTACACTGGAAACCGACAAAGCCACTATGGACGTACCTGCCGATGCAGCAGGGGTTGTGAAAGAAGTGAAAGTCAAAGTCGGCGACAAAATCTCCGAAGGTGGCGTGATTCTGACTGTTGAAACCGGTGCTGCTGCTGCGGAAGCCGCTCCGGCTCCTGCCGCTGAAGCACAACCTGCGCCTGCCGCTGCACCCGCTGCCGCTCCCGCAGGCGGTGCAACCGTTAAAGTAGCCGTTCCAGATATTGGCGGTCATACTGATGTAGATGTAATCGCCGTTGAAGTCAAAGTTGGCGACACCGTTGCCGAAGACGACACGCTGATTACTTTGGAAACCGACAAAGCGACTATGGACGTACCTTGTACTGCCGCCGGTGTCGTTAAAGCCGTATTCCTGAAAGTCGGCGACAAAGTATCCGAAGGTACTGCCATTATCGAAGTGGAAACCGCCGGTTCTGCCGCCGCTCCCGCGCCTGCTCAAGCCGCTGCGCCGGCAGCAGCACCAGCTCCGGCTGCTGCGCCTGCCGCCGCTCCGGCTCCTGTTGCCGCTCCTGCACCAGCTGCTGCCAAAATCGACGAAGCCGCTTTCGCCAAAGCACACGCGGGTCCTTCCGCACGCAAACTGGCGCGCGAATTGGGCGTAGATTTGGGTCAAGTCAAAGGTACCGGCTTGAAAGGCCGTATCATGGGCGACGATATTAAAGCCTTTGTGAAATCCGTGATGCAAGGCGGTGCGGCGAAACCTGCTGCTGCCGGCGCATCTTTGGGCGGCGGTCTGGACTTGCTGCCGTGGCCTAAAGTGGACTTCTCCAAATTCGGTAATGTCGAAGTTAAAGAGTTGTCCCGTATTAAGAAAATTTCCGGTCAAAACCTGTCCCGCAACTGGGTTGTGATTCCGCACGTTACCGTTCACGAAGAAGCGGACATGACCGAATTGGAAGAATTCCGCAAACAGTTGAACAAAGAATGGGAACGCGAAGGCGTGAAACTGTCTCCGTTGGCGTTCATCATCAAAGCCTCCGTTTCTGCGCTGAAAGCCTTCCCTGAATTCAACGCTTCTTTGGACGGCGACAATCTGGTTCTGAAAAACTACTTCAACATCGGTTTCGCAGCCGATACGCCGAACGGCTTGGTTGTTCCCGTCATCAAAAACGTGGATCAAAAAGGTCTGAAAGAAATCAGCCAAGAGCTGACTGAATTGTCTAAGAAAGCCCGTGAAGGCAAGCTCAAACCGCAAGAAATGCAAGGCGCCTGCTTTACCATTTCCAGCTTGGGCGGCATCGGCGGTACAGGCTTCACTCCGATTGTGAACGCACCTGAAGTCGCTATTTTGGGCGTGTGCAAATCCCAAATCAAACCGGTTTGGAACGGCAAAGAGTTCGCTCCACGCCTGATGTGTCCGTTGAGCCTGTCCTTTGACCACCGCGTCATCGACGGTGCCGCCGGTATGCGCTTTACCGTATTCCTGGCGAACCTGTTGAAAGACTTCCGCCGCATTACCCTGTAATCCGAGCGTATTTCAGACGACCTTCGGCACACAAACTGACAGGTCGTCTGAAAAAAGAAGTCCGTATATCATTCAGAAAGATTAGACATGAGCTTAGTTGAATTGAAAGTGCCCGACATTGGCGGACACGAAAATGTAGATATCATCGCGGTTGAAGTGAACGTAGGCGACACCATCGCCGTTGACGATACCCTGATTACCTTGGAAACCGACAAAGCGACGATGGACGTACCTGCCGAAGTTGCTGGTGTGGTCAAAGAAGTTAAAGTCAAAGTCGGCGACAAAATCTCCGAAGGCGGCTTGATCGTAGTCGTTGAAGCCGAAGGCGCGGCTGCCGCTCCTAAAGCCGAAGCACCTGCTGCACCTGCGCAAGAAGCCCCTAAAGCTGCCGCTCCTGCACCGCAAGCCGCGCAATTCGGCGGTTCTGCCGATGCAGAGTACGACGTGGTCGTATTGGGTGGCGGCCCCGGCGGTTACTCCGCTGCATTTGCCGCAGCCGATGAAGGTCTGAAAGTTGCCATCGTTGAGCGTTACAAAACCTTGGGCGGCGTTTGCTTGAACGTCGGCTGTATCCCTTCCAAAGCCTTGTTGCACAACGCTGCCGTTATCGACGAAGTGCGCCACTTGGCTGCCAACGGCATCAAATACCCCGAGCCTGAACTTGACATCGACATGCTGCGCGGCTACAAAGACGGCGTAGTTTCCCGCCTGACTACCGGTTTGGCAGGCATGGCTAAAGGCCGTAAAGTGGACGTTATCCAAGGAGACGGTCAATTCTTGGATCCGCACCACTTGGAAGTGTCGCTGACTACCGGTGACGTGTACGAGCAAGCTACGCCTACCGGCGAGAAAAAAATCGTTGCGTTCAAAAACTGTATCATTGCAGCGGGCAGCCGCGTAACCAAGCTGCCGTTTATCCCTGAAGATCCGCGCATCATCGATTCCAGCGGTGCTTTGGCTCTGAAAGAAGTACCGGGCAAACTGCTGATCATCGGCGGCGGTATTATCGGTCTCGAAATGGGTACGGTTTACAGCACGCTGGGCTCACGCCTCGACGTTGTTGAAATGATGGACGGTCTGATGCAAGGTGCCGACCGCGATTTGGTGAAAGTATGGCAAAAACAAAACGAATATCGTTTTGACAACATCATGATCAACACCAAAACCGTTGCAGTCGAACCGAAAGAAGACGGTGTTTACGTTACCTTCGAAGGTGCGAACGCGCCGAAAGAGCCGCAACGCTACGATGCCGTATTGGTTGCTGCCGGCCGCGCGCCTAACGGCAAACTCATCAGCGCCGAAAAAGCAGGCGTTGCCGTAACCGACCGCGGCTTCATCGAAGTCGACAAACAAATGCGTACCAATGTGCCGCACATCTACGCCATCGGCGACATCGTCGGTCAGCCTATGCTGGCGCACAAAGCCGTTCACGAAGGCCACGTTGCTGCTGAAAACTGCGCCGGACACAAAGCCTACTTCGATGCCCGCGTGATTCCGGGCGTGGCTTACACCGCTCCCGAAGTGGCATGGGTTGGCGAAACCGAATTGTCTGCCAAAGCATCCGGCCGCAAAATCACCAAAGCCAACTTCCCGTGGGCGGCTTCCGGCCGCGCGATTGCCAACGGTTGCGATAACGGCTTCACCAAGCTGATTTTTGATGCCGAGACCGGCCGTATCATCGGTGGCGGTATCGTTGGTCCGAACGGCGGCGATATGATTGGCGAAATCTGTCTGGCCATCGAAATGGGCTGCGACGCTGAAGACATCGGCAAAACCATCCATCCGCACCCGACCTTGGGCGAATCTATCGGTATGGCTGCCGAAGTGGCGCTGGGTACTTGTACCGACCTGCCGGCTCAAAAGAAAAAATAAGTGTATTCAGTCAGTTGAATTAAACTGCTGATATTGCATTTATCAGTCAAAGGTCGTCTGAATCTTTCAGACGACCTTTTCGTCAAACAGAATATTGTCAGTGATAGTGATTTCATTAACGATATAGTGGATTATAGTGGATGAACAAGAATGCGTGCCTAAGCTCCAAGTGAGCCATTTAGTCATGCTTTAAAACAGCAAGCAAACAAATTCGGCAGGATTGATACTGTCAGCAGCTTGGCTTATGCTTGTTTATCAACGATAAAAACAAACCGTTTAACGGTTGACCCCATGCATTCAGAGGTCGTCTGAAACCATACTGTAGATTTTCAGACGACCTTTCCCCAGTTTTATCAGATACAAGAAATAATTTATGAACGAAATAACCCCGGATTCCACCGTTCCCGAAGAACACAAACGCTCCATCCGCAGCTTTGTGTTACGTCAAGGGCATATGACTGCGGCGCAGCAGCGTGCCATTGATACGATGTGGCCGCAGTTCGGCATCGATTACCAAGATTCCGTGTTGGACTTGAATCAGCGTTTCGGCAGCCACCGTCCCAAAGTGTTGGAAATCGGTTTCGGCATGGGCGTGGCGACTGTTGAAATCGCCAAGCGCCTGCCTGATACCGACTTTTTGGCGATTGATGTACACGGTCCCGGTGTCGGCAATATTTTGAAATTGATTGAAGAAGAACACATCGGCAATATCCGCGTGATGCGGCACGATGCGGTTGAAGTGGTCGAAAATATGCTTTCAGACGACGTACTCGACGGCATCCACATTTTCTTTCCCGACCCTTGGCACAAAAAACGCCATAACAAACGCCGCTTGGTACAAACGCCGTTTGTGCAGAAACTGCTGCCCAAGCTGAAAGTCGGCGGTTATATCCATCTGGCGACCGACTGGGAAGAATACGCGCAGCAGATGCTGGAAGTGTTGAGCGGTTTTGACAATTTGCAAAATACCGCCGCCGATTACGCGCCTACGCCCGACTACCGTCCCGAAACGAAATTTGAAGCCCGCGGCAAACGTTTGGGGCACGGCGTTTGGGATTTGGTTTTCAAACGCATCAAATAAACCGATTGGAGAATCTCCCATGTTTACAGGTATCGTCCAAGGTGTCGGCGAAATCATTGCTATCCGCGAACCGTCCGCCGATTTCCGTACCCATGTCGTCAAGCTGCCCGATGGGATGACCGAGCATCTGCAAATCGGCGCATCCGTCGCCAACAACGGCTGCTGCCTGACCATTACCCAAATTGACGGCGATACGGTCAGCTTTGATTTGATGAAAGAAACCTTGGAAAAGACCAATTTGGGTCGTCTGAAAACGGGAGATGCCGTCAATCTCGAACGTGCCGCCCGTTTCGGTGATGAAATCGGCGGACACGTCATGAGCGGGCATATCATGACGACTACGCGGATTACGCGGATAGAGCGCAGCGAGTTTAACCGCACGGTATGGTTTGCACTGCCACCCGAGCTCAAACCTTATATTTTGAGCAAAGGCTTTGTCGGCTTGGACGGTTGCAGCCTGACCATAGGCGACGTTACCGATATGGAATTCAATGTCCACCTGATTCCGGAAACTTTGACGCGCACTTTGTTCGGCAGCCGGAAAGAGGGCGACGTCATCAATATCGAAATCGATCCACAAACCCAAGCCGTTGTCGATACCGTGATGCGCGTGATGGCGCAGCAAAATCCTGTTATATCAGGATAATAGGAGCACATATGAAACTCGCCGCCTTTTTACAAAAAGCCTATTCCGTTTTGGACCGTCTTGATTTGGTGTTGCCCGAAAAACCCGGTAAAACCGACTGGAACGCTTTGGCTTACCGTTGGCACAGCGTCGGTAAAAAAGGGATTTTGGAGAGTCTGCCAAACCCGCATACATTCCCGCTTGACCGTCTGGCTGCCGTCGGGACGCAAACCGAAAAACTGAAACGCAATACCGAGCAGTTTTTGGCAGGCCGCTCCGCGAATAATGTTTTGATGAGCGGTTCGCGTGGAACGGGCAAATCCTCGCTGGTCAAAGCCCTGTTGCACGAATATGCCGAACAAGGGCTGCGTCTGATTGAAGTTGATAAGAGCGATTTGGTCAGCCTGCCCGCGCTGCTTTTTTTGCTGAAAGACCGTCCCGAAAAATTCATCGTATTCTGCGATGACCTGTCGTTTGAAACCGGTGATGAAACCTACAAAGCACTAAAAACCGCATTGGACGGCGGTTTGTCGCAAAGATGCAGCAACGTGTTGGTGTACGCGACGTCCAACCGGCGCCACCTGATGCCCGAATATATGGACGAAAATATTGGAACAACGGGCATACGCGGCGAAATTCATCAAAAAGAAGCTGTTGAGGAAAAAATTTCCCTGTCCGACCGTTTCGGTTTGTGGTTAAGTTTTTATCCGTTCGATCAAAACGACTACCTCCAAGCGGTTGAAAATTGGCTGGGCGACCTCGGCGTGGATTTTGATGAAACGGCACGCAAGGCGGCATTGCAATGGGCACAAATGCGCGGCAACCGCTCTGGGCGTTCGGCTTGGCAGTTTGCGTGTGATTGGGCAGGGCGTTTGCCGGAACAACGGGTTTTGGATTGAGTTTTTGGGAAATAGGTCTGCCGTACTGAAATCTGCGGGAGGATAAGGGTAGGGAAAGCCTTTTCCGGTTCAATTGCTTCCGGCCGCATCACTTTGAATCGCCATATCGTTTAAAAGGTCGTCTGAAACAGGATTTCAGACGACCTTTTTGTACGGACCAATCAGGAAAGCGAGATGTCAGCGAAGGCAGGAAGAGAGCCAAATCTGGCGTTGGCGCGGATTGAGCAGGTGGTAGAAGCGGTGTTGGATTTCCAATTCTTCCACGGCGAAATCCATGCTCGACAAGTAGCGGGTTTCGACATAATCGCGGGCGTTGTTTTGATCGAAATTATCTGCCGCAAGGATTTTCATAATGACTTGGCGGCGGTTACGGTCTGTGCGGACGAGTTTACGGTATGCTTTGTCCGATGCCTGTTTGTAATCATTACGGATACGGCGCAAAGCATTGTGTTGGTCTTGCGTCAGATTAAGGGAGCGGATGTCGCAATTGGCTTGAAAATCGTCCAGCTTGATATATTGGGGGCCGGCGTGCGCTTGACCGACAGCCGTCAGCAGCGCAACCGATAATGCACAGAGGGGTAAATAAGATTTGAATCCGACAGACACAGCGTTTTCCTAGTTTCCGTAACCGCGCAAATATACCCGATTAGCGTGTGAAAGGCAGTATCCCTCCAGTTAACTTTTGTTAACTTCATATCTTTATTTTATTTCTGACAAAACATATCCTTAACCTATAATTATTTATGCATATGCTTACTTTTGTTAAATATTAACAATGCATAGTTAGTGTTGCATGAGGCGTTGGTGGTAGAATATGAAAAATTATCCGTTTATCAAACCATACCATCCGACTGGATTTCTATGAACCACAATTTCCGTATTGCGCCCAGCATCTTATCCGCCGATTTTGCCCGTTTGGGTGAGGAAGTAACGAAAGTTATCGAAGCGGGAGCCGATTTGATTCATTTCGACGTGATGGACAATCATTATGTGCCGAACCTGACTTTCGGCCCTATGGTCTGCGCAGCGTTGAAGCCTTATGCCACCGTGCCGATTGATGTGCATCTGATGGTCGAACCTGTTGATGATCTGATTCAGGCATTTGCCAAAGCAGGGGCGTCGATTATCACGTTTCATCCCGAAGCCAGCCGCCATATCGACCGCAGCCTCAGCCTGATTAAAGATGCGGGCTGTCAGGCAGGATTGGTGTTGAATCCGGCAACTCCCGCCTACGTTTTGGAAAACGTATTGGACAGGTTGGACATGGTATTGTTGATGTCGGTCAACCCCGGTTTCGGCGGACAAAGCTTCATCTCGCATACCCTTGAAAAAATCCGTCAAGTGCGGGCGATGTTGGATCGGTACGAAGCGCAAAGCGGACGGCACATCGCCATCGAGGTGGACGGCGGTATTAAAACCGACAATATCGCTGCCGTCGCGGCGGCGGGTGCCGATACTTTTGTGGCAGGTTCCGCCATCTTTGGCAAGCCGGACTATAAGGCGGTGATTGATGCCATGAGGAAAGAATTGGCTTCTGTGGCCTAATGTGCTGAACTGCATGGCAAATCGTTTCTCAATCTCTATACCATTTCGGGATGGATTGCCTTGCTCTGCCTTGAAGCCTATCCGCACCAACTACGCTGATAACAAAAGGTCGTCTGAAAACCAAAAATCCGGTTTCAGACGACCTTTCTTCATTTCAATACGCTTATTTTTCCATTTTCAAGCCGAAGTGCAGGTAGGCGCGTTCGGTGGCCATTCTGCCGCGCGGGGTACGTTGCAGGAAGCCTTGTTGGATGAGGTAGGGTTCGATAACGTCCTCGATGGTGTCCGTGGATTCGCCAATGGCGGCGGCAACGTTATCGAGGCCGACGGGACCGCCGCTGAATTTGTGCAGGATGGCTTCGAGGAATTTTCTGTCCATGACGTCCAAACCTTGCGCGTCCACATCCAGCATACTTAAAGCGGCATCGGCAATGGCGGCATCAATTACGCCGTTGTTTTTCACATCGGCAAAATCGCGGACGCGGCGCAGCAGGCGGTTGGCGATGCGGGGCGTGCCGCGGCTGCGCTTGGCGACTTCCATCGCGCCTTCTTCGCCCATATCGAGTTGCAGTAATTGCGCGGAACGGCTGACGATGGTGGCAAGGTCTTGATTTTGATAAAACTCCAAGCGGGCAACGATGCCGAAGCGGTCGCGCAGAGGGTTGGTCAGCATACCTGCGCGAGTCGTTGCGCCGACGAGCGTGAAGGGCGGTAGGTCGATTTTGACGGAACGGGCGGCAGGGCCTTCGCCTATCATGATGTCGAGTTGGTAGTCTTCGAGCGCAGGGTAGAGGATTTCTTCGACGACGGGGCTGAGGCGGTGGATTTCGTCGATGAACAATACGTCGTGCGGCTCGAGGTTGGTCAGAAGGGCGGCAAGGTCGCCGGCGCGTTCGAGGACGGGGCCGCTGGTTTGGCGCAGGTTGACGCCCAGCTCTTTGGCGATGATGTGCGCCAGCGTGGTTTTTCCCAGTCCGGGCGGGCCGAAGAGCAGGGTGTGGTCTAGGGCTTCGCCGCGTTTTTTGGCGGCTTGGATGAAGATGGCGAGCTGTTCTTTGGCTTTGTCTTGCCCGATATAGTCGTCCAGCGTTTTAGGGCGCAGGGCGCGCTCAAGCAACTCTTCCTGCGAGGAGATGCTTTGGGCGGTGATGATGCGCTGGGGCTGGGCGGCGGTCAGGTTGTCGGTTTGCAGCATGGGTTTTCCGATGGGTTCGGGGTCGTCTGAAAAGCGGTTTGCCGTTTTCAGACGACCTTTTTGAAAGGGGTTTAGCCGCGTGTTTCGCGCCAAACGAGGTAATCGCGCAGGGGCGGCATGGGCGGGTTGATGCAGTGGGGGCAGATGCCTGTGGTGTCTTCGTCGTCGCTGTCGATGTGGTAGGCGTTGGGGTCAAAGCGCACCTGCTGCATCACCGCCTGCGCCAATGCCTGCGCCTGAACGACGTCGAAGGTGAATTTTTCGAGGATTTCGTTCAGCAGGCGGATTTCGCCTTCGCTGAATTCTACGCTGTGTTTGAGGATGAGGCGTTGGTAATCTTCGTTGTTGATTTTGGGCAATAAATCGGTCTGAATGGTCATGATTTTTATGGGTGTAACGAAATAGCTGAGAGGCAGATTATAGCGGATATGGCAGCGGCTGTTTCAAAGGTCGTCTGAAAGTTGACGGGCTTTAGCGGATGCTGGGATAAACCTGTTCAATTCAGTATTGATTATCTGAGCATCACGGCTGTCAAAAAAATCGCCGATAAGTATGGTTTTTTCCTGATAATCGAAAGACCATGCGCCTTGTTTGCATTTTTGGATATGTAAGATATTGGGGATATCGTTTTTTGGTTGTTTTATACCATTTTGGTAGTAGTTTTTGTTTGGGTACTTAGTTTCCCTTCCTCTTGCAACAGGAGCTTTGGGAATATTGTCACGAAACTGCCATTCGGAAATTTCTGATAGCGGAAAACTACGCCAACGTCCAATGGAGAACAAGGTGTATCCATGAGACAGGGTATGGTTACGGATCTTGATGTTTTCACGTACGAAAAGTTGCCAGAGAAGGCTGTAAACCAGTGAGCCGACTAGGTAGAAAGTAAAAAGTATATGGATAAGAATTATTATTGGATCAGTGAAATAATGCTCTTCAAGGTAAAACGGCGCGATGCATGTAATAGCAAAGGAAAATATAAGAAATAGAGCGGTAAAACCGATTTCCTGAGAGTCATGTACAACACGCGCAGACACAGTAATGCCATCAGGCGCGCGTTCGATTTTATAACGTGAAGATGTCATTAAGAGCTTCCTATTTTTCTGTCTTATACGCTTTTTGCAAAGGAGCAATTTCTGCCAACCGCGCCCGGTCGATTTCTTCGGCGATAAGGTGGGCTTTTTCCTGCGCGCGGCATTCGGCGGCGATTTTGCCTGAATCCACTTGGTTGGCGGCTTCGAGCAGGGCGAGCCAGTGCGTGCGTTGCGGGTAGGGGGCGTTTTCGCGGTTCAGACGACCTTGTTTGTCGGCAATGCAGACGTTCAGGGCGGCGGCGAAGCGTTCGGGTCGTCTGAAAGCGTCGGTTTTTTTCAAAACGGTTAAGATGGTTTTGTTTTTGAATTGCCCGACTTGGTGAAACATGATGTGCCAGCGGCAGACAAGTTCGGCAAGCTCGGCGCAGTGTCTCGGCGCGCGCAGCCGCTGATTGACTTTGCGCACGGGTTCGACGCCGTTGAGGTCGTGTCCGTGGTGTTTGGGCAGGATTTCGGGCGGGGTTTTGGCTTTGCCCAAATCGTGCAGCAGGGCGGCGTAGCGCTCGGGCAGGCTCAGCCCCATATCGGCGGCGCGTTGCAGTACCATCAGCGTATGGATGCCGCTGTCGATTTCGGGATGATAGTCGGCGCGTTGCGGCACGCCGAAGAGGGCATCGACCTCGGGCAGCAAAACTTTGAGCGCACCGCATTCGCGCAATACTTCAATCATCCTGCGGGGATTTTTTTCCATCAGACCTTTCGCCAACTCCTGCCAGACGCGTTCGGCGACTAAAGCATCCGCTTCGCCGTTTTCCACCATCTGCCGCATCAGTTTCATGGTTTCTTCCGCGATTTCAAAACCGTAGCGCGCGGCAAAGCGGGCGGTGCGCAGGATGCGGACGGGGTCTTCGGCAAAGGCGGGCGAGACGTGGCGCAAAATGCCCGCTGCCAAATCCTGTTGTCCGCCGAAGGGGTCGATGATGAGGTCGTCTGAATCCTGCGCCATCGCGTTGATGGTCAGGTCGCGGCGCATCAAGTCTTGCTCCAGCGTAACGTCTTTGTCGGCGTGGAAACTGAAACCGGCATAGCCCTTGGCGGTTTTGCGTTCGGTACGGGCGAGGGCGTATTCTTCGTGGGTTTCGGGGTGGAGGAACACGGGAAAATCTTTGCCGACCGGCTGGAAGCCTTGCGCCAGCATGGTTTGTGCGTCAGCGCCGACGACCACCCAGTCGCGGTCTTTGACGGGCAAACCTAAAAGATAATCGCGGACGGCGCCGCCGACGAGGTAGGTTTTGATGGTGTGTGTTTTCTGAGTCATTGAATTGGTCTTTGGTAACAATCAGAATGTATAGTGGATTAACTTTAAACCAGTACGGCGTTGCCTCGCCTTAGCTCAA
>JVVZ01000199.1:0-1934 GCA_001062585.1 Neisseria meningitidis | reverse complement strand
CCATCAATTTTGTTTGACTGCGGATGCTTGTTGGAAACGTTTTTTATTAAGCAGGGTGTCGATTAAGTCTCTGAAACGTAATGATTCAACCGAAACATCAGAGCTAAACGCCAGGCATCCGGGTACCTGTCTCACATACGAAGATCCATCATCCATTTCTGAAACATTTGATTTCTCGATGACGCCACTGATCTTTTTGAGACATTCCCTATATGCCGCTTCTCGCTTGTC
The DNA here is from genome assembly GCA_001062585.1 of Neisseria meningitidis. Taxonomy (GTDB): domain Bacteria; phylum Pseudomonadota; class Gammaproteobacteria; order Burkholderiales; family Neisseriaceae; genus Neisseria; species Neisseria meningitidis_D. Next base: position 1,703 of record JVVZ01000199.1, on the reverse strand, counting down.
ATCATCTTTGTTCAGCTCAAAGTATTGTTTTGTCTGTTTTTCATGCAATACCAAATGGTAGGCTGTCTGAGCCAATGAATGCCCTCCTTCATATTTATCTTTTAAAGTAAAAAGTTCTTCCAAAGTCTGATTCTGAAATTTTTTTGAAAGGGCACGGAAAGGTACGTCACACCGAACATCTTCTCGCCAATCTATTGCTTCTTCGCCGCGACAGCTGGCGGGCATTTCGGCAATCAGTTTATCGATGCTCTTTTTCGCCAATTCATCCACGAGAGGCTGGATTTTGTCAGTAAACATCTGTTCCAACACCATAGACATTATCTTTTTCTGCTTCTGCTCCTCTTCCGTTCCCGAGAAAATGTTTACCATACTCGGATAGTCTTTTTCTACGGCACTTCTAAAATTTTGCCAAGGTGTTTGGGCATATTTCTGTGCCCAAATTGTTTTGGTTTGTGCAAATTCGGGCGATTTTTCCAACTGCTCCTGTTCTTTTTGGCTATTTTCCCCCTCTTCCCAGTGTTGTTTGAATTGCTTCATCCAAACTTCTCTGTTAACAGCCTCACTTAAATCGGTAGGCAGATTCAACTGTTCCATGACTTGATTCGTAATGACGCATTCGGGATAAGATTCAAAATACTCGGATGGAGTGTCTCCTCTATAGTAAGTAATCTGTATTGTCTTAATTTTATCTCTGATTTTTTTAACACATTGCGTGTATTCGGCATCGAGTTTGCGGTAATCCGACATTAAAACCGCAGACATTTTTTCCGAACTAACCTCCAATGCAGAACGGTAGGCCATTGACAAAATAGAAGCAGATAAATGCCCGTCGTCATTATATTGTTTTTCCATGTCTGACAATTCAGATACTGTTTTTTCCGAGAGTTTTTCTTTTAAAGCATGATAATAGGCTTTGCATGAAGGGATAAGGTTCCAAGCTCCCTCTCGACAGCTTTGCGGGATTTCTTGGGTCAGTATTTCGATGTTTTTTGTTTTCAGTTCATTCAAAAACGGCTTTGCCTTATCAAAAAAGATACGGTCTATGGCTTCTCTTTTGGCAAGCTCTTCCAATCGGTTTTGTCTATTCTGTGAGTCAACGGATTCTTGACGCAAAGCCTCGGGGTAGAATGTATTCCAATCTTCATTGGCGTATTTCTTTTCCCACTCTGTCTTGAACCGGATGACCTGCTTTTCAAATTTTTGTTTCAGCGCTTCTTTTTCCGTATTTTCCTCTCTCCATCTACTCATTGGCTCTACAGCATTATTTGCCGTCCATGCGGCGAAACAGGGTAATAATTCGGCGTTGTCAGGATTCAGCATCATAATATCGTCGGGAAACTCAGCTATCATTTGTCGATCACCGACACTTTCCATATTAACGCCCGCTTTTTTAAACACGTCGCCTTTCAAACATTGTTCGTTTTTAGTTTTGGCTTCGTTAAGATGCTCGAAGTAATAGATATAGTCTTTGACGAGAGGATTGATGGGCTCAGGAGATTGGGAACCGGTAGATGCCGAATTTGGCTGACTGATACACGCGCCTAAAGAGAGGGCAGATAAAGCGAGGATGGCGGAAGTGCGTAAGCGCATTGTTAGTTCCTTAGTCAGGATATTTTTAAAATTTAAAAATGGGGTCGTCTGAAAACGTAAAGACGGTTTCAGACGACCTTTTGATGAAATGTTTCCATCAATTTTGTTTGACT
>JVVZ01000198.1:0-259 GCA_001062585.1 Neisseria meningitidis | reverse complement strand
AAAGAACATATATTTGTTGCCGCCCCATTTCACCAATTTTTCCTCACCCGACATACCGTTGATGGTGCGTTTGCCTTGGCGGATGGTTCGGGTTAGTGCTTTAACCAATAAGCCTTTTTCTGGGTCGACTTTGCGTTGCAGCAACGTCGCTTCGCCCGCTTTCAACACATCGCCGTGCATGATTTCCAGACTCATATCGTGTTGTTTGGCAAATTCGACGGTACTATGAACTTCAAACGGTTTTTTGCCGTCATCGGCG
>JVVZ01000020.1:0-6397 GCA_001062585.1 Neisseria meningitidis | reverse complement strand
GTACGGCAAGGCGAGGCAACGCCGTACTGGTTTAAAGTTAATCCACTATAAAACTGCCGTTCAGCCCATCAGCCAAACCACCAAATGCACCATGCTCGGCCCGATGATGACCATAAACAGCCCCGCCAATATCATGGTCAGGCTTGCCATCACGCCTTCGGTTTCGTGGCGTTGTCCGGCGCGGGAAGTGCCGAAGCCGTGGGCGGCGTTGCCCAGTGCGACACCGTTGGCGGTGTGGAAACGGATACGGGTAAACGCTAAAAACAAATCGCCGAATATCATGCCGACGAAGCCGGTGATGATGGTGAATAGCGATACCAGCGACGCCGAGCCGTGGATTTCGCCCGCCAATACGACGGCAAACGGTGTGGAAATCGAGCGTGCCATCAGGCTGTTGGTCACTTCGCTATCGAAGTGGAACATATTGCCCATCAAAAACGCGCTGGCCACGCCGACGAACATGCCGACCAAAATCGCTATCGACAGGATGGGAAGCTGGCGGCGGATGACCTCGCGGTTTTCATAAATGGGGATGGCGAAGGCGACCGTTACCGGCGTGAGCAGGAAAACGATGCCCTGCGTGTATTTGTGGTAAGTGTCGTAGGAAATGCCCAAAAGCAGCATCAGGACGATGGTGCTGACCGAAACGGTCACGACGGGCGAGAAAATCATCAGCGGTTTTTTACGGTAGATTTTTTTCGCCATAAAATAGGCGAAGCAGGTCCAAGCGAAGCAGGCGAGCGCGGCGTAATCCATTTTTGTTCCCTATCAGGCGTGCAGTTTTTTATACAGGCGGCGTTTCCAGCGGTAGCAGAAATTCAGCGTCAACGCCGTGCTGATCATCACCAGCGCAGTGCCGACCGCAATCGTCAGCACCAGCCGCCAACCTTCGGAAAGAAGCAAATCGCGGTATTGCAATACGGAAACCATAATCGGAATAAAGAAAAACACCAGCTCGCCCAACACCCATTTCGCGCCGCGCTCGACCATGCCGGTTTTAATCACGCCCAAACCCAGCAGCGCAAGCATCAAAAATAGCCCCAATACGCCCGAAGAAACAGGCAGATGAGCAAAGCGCACCATCAAATCCGACACCAGCCACACCAAGCCGACTACGGCAAGCTGCAAGGTCGTCTGAAAAAATCGCGTCAGCGTATCCATAAGGTTTATCCATCTGTAATCCAAAACGAAGGCTTGATTATAAGGACGCGGTTTGCGCATAATATGAATTATCCAAACTAAAATCATGCAAAAGAGGAATAATGGACTTCAAAAGCCTGCACTGTTTCGCCGAACTCGTGCGCCTGCAAAGTTTTTCCGCCGCCGCATCCGCTCTCAACCTGACCCAGCCCACCGTCAGCAAAACCATACAGGCATTGGAAGAAGAGCTGGGCGTGCCGCTGCTGGTTAAAGAAAACGGCCGCAAAAAACGCCAGGTCGCCACCACACCCATCGGCGAAGAAGTGTACCGCCATGCGCTGAACCTCCTGCACGAACGCGACCTGCTGCTCGCCCGCATCGACGGCTACCGCCACATCAAAAGCGGCACGTTGCGGCTGGGTTTGGCACTGCTCGGCAGCGACCTGCTCAGCAACGCCCTGTTCCGCTTCCGCCGCCAATGGCCCGGCATCGAACTGACCTTCCTCGAACAAGGTTCGCTCGCCATCGAACAATCCTTGCGTAACAACGAACTCGACGCCGGACAACTGCTCGCCCCCGTCCACGAAGACTTCGACAGCATCCCCCTGTGCGACTACCCGCTCGTCGTCCTCATGCCGCGCGCCCAAGCCCGCCACGCCGCCCTCAGCCTCAAAAGCCTGCAACACGAACCGTTTATCCTCTTCGGCTCAGGATTTTCCCTCAACGAAACCATCCAAACCGCCTGCCGCAGCCAAGGCTTCACTCCCAACGTCGTCTGCCGCACCGGACAATGGGACCTGCTCGCCGACATGGTGGCGCACCATATGGGTATCGCCCTTTTGCCCGAATACTACGCCCGCAAAATCAACCCCGACACCTTCGCCGCCGTCCCGCTGACCGAACCCGAAATCCGCTGGCAACTGACGATGGCGTGGAAAAAGCACCAGCGTCCCACCCCCGCGCTCAGGGCTTGGCTGGACATCGTCAGGGAAGAGTTCAGGAAATAGAAAAAGGTCGTCTGAAAACTTTTCAGACGACCTTTTTATCAACTGTAAATCTCAGCCCCTTTCTTTACAAACTCGACCGCTTTTTCCTCCATGCCCTGCCGTTGGGCTTTTTGCTTATCGGCGTAGTCGCGCACTTCCTGCGTGATTTTCATCGAGCAGAATTTGGGGCCGCACATCGAGCAGAAGTGGGCGATTTTCGCGCCTTCGGCGGGCAGGGTCTCGTCGTGGAAGCTCTCGGCGCGTTCGGGGTCGAGGCTTAAGCGGAATTGGTCGCGCCAGCGGAATTCGAAACGCGCCTTGCTCAGGGCGTTGTCGCGCAACTGTGCGCCCGGCCAGCCTTTGGCGAGGTCGGCGGCATGGGCGGCGAGTTTGTAGGTGATGATGCCAGTGCGCACGTCTTCTTTGTCGGGCAGGCCGAGATGCTCTTTCGGGGTAACGTAGCAGAGCATGGCTGTGCCGTACCAGCCGATATTGGTCGCGCCTATGCCCGAGGTGATGTGATCGTAGCCGGGGGCGATGTCGGTAACAAGCGGGCCGAGTGTGTAGAAAGGCGCTTCAAAGCAGTGTTGCAGCTCTTCGGTCATGTTTTCTTTGACGCGTTGCAACGGGACATGGCCGGGGCCTTCGATCATGACTTGTACGTCGTGTTTCCATGCTTTGTCGGTCAATTCGCCCAAGGTGTGCAATTCGGCGAATTGCGCTTCGTCATTGGCATCGGCAATGCAGCCGGGGCGCAGGCCGTCGCCGAGGCTGAACGAGACGTCGTAGGCTTTCATGATTTCGCAAATTTCGTCGAAATGCGTGTAGAGGAAGTTTTCTTGATGGTGGGCGAGACACCATTTCGCCATGATGGAGCCGCCGCGCGATACGATGCCGGTGAGGCGGTTGGCGGTCATCGGCACATAACGCAGCAACACGCCTGCGTGTATGGTGAAATAGTCTACGCCTTGTTCCGCCTGCTCGATTAAGGTGTCGCGGAACAAATCCCAAGTCAAATCTTCGGCAATGCCGCCGGTTTTTTCCAAAGCCTGATAGATGGGCACGGTGCCGATGGGAACGGGCGCGTTGCGGATAATCCATTCGCGCGTTTCGTGGATATGCGCGCCGGTGGACAAATCCATAATCGTGTCCGCTCCCCAACGCAGCGACCACACCATTTTTTCGACTTCTTCGGTCAGGCTGGAAGTTACGGCGGAATTGCCCAAGTTGCCGTTGATTTTGACGCGGAAGTTGCGGCCGATAATCATCGGTTCGAGTTCGGGGTGGTTGATGTTGGCGGGGATAATCGCGCGTCCGGCGGCGATTTCTCGGCGCACGAATTCGGGCGTGATTTGGTCGGGGTGGGTCGGGATATTTGCGCCGAAACTTTGACCTGCGTGTTGTTTCAAGAGCTTGGCGTATTCGGGCCGTCTGAAAAGTTCGTCCAGCTTCATGCGTTCGCGTATGGCGGCAAACTCCATTTCGGGCGTGATGATGCCGCGGCGCGCATAGTGAAGCTGGGTTACGTTGCTGCCGCTTTTCGCGCGGCGCGGGCGGGTGATTTGGTTGAAACGCAGATGGGCGGTTTGCGGGTCATGCGCGCGCTCGATGCCGTATTCGCTGGAGAGCTTGGGCAGGATTTCGGTATCGCCGCGTTCGTCCAGCCATGCGGTGCGGACGTGCGGCAGGCCTTGTTTCAGGTCGATGTGTGCCGCCGGATCGCCGTACACGCCGCTGGTGTCATAGACGGGAATCGGCGGGTTGGCTTCCGTGCCTTGCGCCGTGTAGGTGTCGTCCTGACGGATTTCGCGCAAAGGCACGCGGATGTCGTCGCGGCTGCCTTGCAGATACACGCGTTCCGAGTTCGGATATTTGAAGCGGATACCGATGTCTTCGCTCAAGTCGGCAAGCTCGCGCGCTTCGTTGCCGGAAGTTTTGGCGGTTTTCTTTGGCGTAGTCATAAAAAATGCTCCTGTTTTCTCGTTTGAAAAGAAGAAACAGGAGCGTTTTACTTTTTCAGACGACCTCAATATCAAAAAAGGCCGTCTGAAAGACAGAATCCGTGAAAACTCCCCACGCAGGTATTATCCCGATCGGGTGTAAAGGGTATTTCTCAGCCGCCTGAGTGTCAGGCAGCACCCCTGTTTCGTAAGAGTAGGATTATAAACCACGATACGCATTTGTTGTAAATTAACTTCATATCAGCCTGAGTTTGAAAGGAAAGGGCCGACGGCGGAAAGCACGCCCATATCTTGCCGCCCCGTCAAATTTTTCATGATTTTAGGTATCGGTTGAGGGCTGATTTATCTATAATCTTTTTCCGTTTTTTATAACTATATACGTCGTCTGAAAATGTCTGAAACCATTCAAAACCGCAAAATCAAATTCGCCTTAGTCGGCTGCGGCCGTATTTCCAACAACCATTTTGGCTCGTTTGAAGTATTGCAAGAAGATTGCGAACTCGTTGCCGTGTGCGACATCGATCCTGCCGCGCTTGAAGCGGCGGTCAAGCGTACCGGCGCGAAAGGCTATGCCCGCTATACCGACATGCTTGCCGAAACCGATGCCGACGTAATCGTCATCACCACGCCGTCCGGTTTGCATCCCGATCAGGCGGTTGAGGCGTTGGAAGCGGGTTTTCACGTCGTCACCGAAAAACCGATGGCAACCTGCTTTACTGACGGCGAACTTATGGTTCAAGCTGCCGACAAAGCGGGCAAACGCTTGTTTGTCGTGAAACAAAACCGCCTCAATGCCACGCTGCAACTGCTCAAACGCGCGGTCGCAGAACAACGCTTCGGCAAAATCTATATGGTGCATTTGAATGTTTTTTGGACGCGCCCGCAGTCGTATTACGACCAAGGAGGCGGTTGGCGCGGCACTTGGAAGATGGACGGCGGCGCGTTCATGAACCAAGCCAGCCACTACGTCGATTTGATGGAATGGCTTATCGGCCCGGTGGCGGAAGTGCAGGCGATGATTGCGACCCACCGTAAAATTGAAGCCGAAGACACGGGCGTGATGAACCTCCGTTGGCGCGACGGCACGCTCGGTTCGATGGCGGTAACCATGTGCACCTATCCGAAAAACCTCGAAGGCTCGATTACTATTCTGGGCGAAACCGGCACGGTACGCATCGGCGGCATGGCGGTGAACGAAATTCAGGAATGGAATTTTGCCGACGAGCGCGATTACGACGAGCAGGTCAAAACCGCCAATTACGAAACCACGTCGGTGTACGGTTTCGGGCATCCGCTGTATTATCAAAATGTTGTCGATGTATTGCGCGGCAAAGCCGAGCCTATTGTCGATGGGCGCGAAGGCTTGAAATCGCTGGAGCTGATTAACGCCGCCTACCTTTCTGCACACAACCGTCAAACGGTTTCGATGCCGCTGGTGTTGCAAACTTTGCGAACGTTTGACCATTCTGATTGTCCGAAAGGAAGCCCCTCCCATACTCAATCAAAGGAATCATCATGATACTGACCCGCGAACAAGCCCTCGAAATTTTCAAACGCCGCGTTTCCGTCCGCTATTACGACCCCGCGCGCAAAATCAGTGCCGAAGATTTTGCCGCCATCCTTGATTTCGGCCGCCTTTCGCCCAGCTCCGTCGGCTGCGAGCCGTGGCAGTTCGTGGTCGTGCAAAACGCGGCATTGCGCGAAAAAATCAAACCCTTCGCCTGGGGGATGCAGGCTTCCATTTCGGATGCCAGCCACGTCGTTTTCCTGTTGGCTCGAAAACACGCCCGCTATGACAGCCCCGCTTTTGAAGAATTGATGGACAGACGCGGTCTGACTGCCGAAGAACGGGCGGGCGCATTTGAACGCTACCGCCGTTTCCAAACCCACGATATGCCCATCGCCGACGACGAACGCGCCCTGTTTGACTGGGCAAGCAAGCAAACCTACATCGCGCTAGGCAATATGCTTACCGGCGCGGCGATGCTCGGCATCGATTCCTGCGCCATCGAAGGCATGGAATATGCCGCAGTGGAAAAAATCCTTGCCGAAGCCGGATTGCTCGACCCTGAACATTACGGCTTGTCCGTCGCCGCAACCTTCGGCTACCGTGTGCGCGATATTACCCCGAAACCGCGCCGCGATGCGTCGGAAACGGTGATTTGGGCGGAGTAGGGCGCGTAGCCGGATTTCAATGAAATAGGTCGTCTGAAAGTGTTGTTTGACTTCGGTGAAGTGACACTTTCAGACGACCTTTTATAGTGGATTAAATTTAAATCAGGACAAGGCGACGAAGCCGCAGGCAGTACA
>JVVZ01000197.1:0-4052 GCA_001062585.1 Neisseria meningitidis | reverse complement strand
TTGAGCTAAGGCGAGGCAACGCCGTACTGGTTTAAAGTTAATCCACTATATCTGCGGTCTTAATCGGGCGATTCGGTTCAAATCACAAAATCCATCGCCGTTCCCTGCAAGCTCTGGTCCATGTCCGCCGACGGGGTTTTGACCGAACGTCCCACCGGTTTGGCAGGTACGCCGACGACGGTGATTGACGACGGTACGTCCGCAACGACCACGCTGCCTGCGCCGATTTTGGAATTGTCGCCGATGCGGATGTTGCCCAATATCGAAGCGTTCGCGCCGATCATCACGCCGTCGCCGATTTTCGGATGGCGGTCGCCGCCTTCCTTGCCCGAGCCGCCGAGCGTTACGCCGTGCAGGATGGAAATATTGTTGCCCAACACGGCGGTTTCGCCGGCGACGAAACCGGTGGCGTGGTCGAGCATCAGCCCATGACCGAAACGGGCGGCGGGGTGAATATCGACGCCGAAGACTTCCGACATACGATTTTGCAGGAAATACGCCAGCGTTTTTCGGCCGTTTTGATAGAGCCAGTGGTTGATGCGGTGCGCCTGAATGGCGTGGAAACCTTTGAAATACAAGAGCGGCAGCGAATATTCGTCGCAGGCGGGGTCGCGTTCGTAAATGGCTTTCAAATCGGCTTCGACGCAGTTACTGATGCGCGCGTCGCTGCCCAATGCCTGCTGGTAGATTTCAAACAGGGCGCGCACGTCCATAATCGGGCTGCCGAGTTTGCTGGAAAGGTGGTAGGCAAGGACGGAATCGAGCGAATCGTGGCGCAATACGGTTTGGTGCAAAAAGCTCGCCAGCATCGGTTCGGCTGCGGCTGCGGCTGCGGTTTCTTCGCGGATGGTGTGCCAGAGGTTGAAATCGGTTGTGTTCAGGTGGTCTTTTTTCATGTCGGGGGTCGTCTGAAAATAGGATAGTGTCGGCGTATCTTACCTTTTATCAACGATTTGCGATAGCGCATTGCGGAATATGTTTATGATGGTTTTCGTGTGCTTGAAGTTTTTTCAGACGACCTTATATAAAGTAGCATTCGATTCAAACCATTCCAAAGGATGCATGAAATGAGCGAACATCACGAACAATATCAACACGAAACCGAAGAGGCGGCAAACGCAGAAGCCGCCCAAGCCCCCAAAACCGAACAACCCGAAGCTACCGAACCGCCGACTTACGAAGAATTGCAGGCGCGTATCGCCGAGTTGGAAGGACAGTTGAAAGACAGCGAACTGCGCGGCTTGGCAAACGAGCAAAACCTGCGCCGCCGCCATCAGCAGGAAATTGCCGATACGCACAAATTCGCCGGACAAAAATTCGCTGCCGAAATGCTGCCGGTCAAAGACTATCTCGAAATGGCGCTGCTCGACCAAAGCGGCAATTTCGACGCGCTGAAAATGGGCGTACAAATGACGCTGAACGAATTGCAAAAAGCGTTTGACGCCACGCACATCAAAGAAATCAACCCGCAGCCCGGCGACAAACTCGACCCGCACCAACATCAAGCAATGCAGGCGGTCGTCAGCGAGCAAGAGCCGAACACCATCGTCAGCGTCATGAAAAAAGGCTACACCCTGTCCGACCGCGTATTACGTCCCGCAATGGTTGTCGTGGCGAAACAAGAATCCTGAAGGCACCGCTTGATGAAGTTTATCAAGCATAAAATTTTCAGACGACCCTTCCCCGTCCCTCAAGCCCCAATCCCGCTTTTGGAAAATCATTCCGATGATGCCCAATCGGAAAAGAAAGACAAGGTCGTCTGAAAAACAAAATACCGTCCTGTGGATAAATAGTCTAGTTTGTTGAATTTTATATAAAAAAAATTTCAACAAAACCCTTGAAAAAATATCGGGCAACCTTATTTACAGGTCAACGGAACAAAATGTTCCACACAATTATTAATTTAGAAAAATCTTTTTAGGAGCAACATCAATATGGCAAAAGTAATCGGTATCGACTTAGGTACAACCAACTCTTGTGTATCCATCTCTGAAAACGGTCAAACCAAAGTTATTGAAAACGCAGAAGGCGCACGCACTACGCCGTCTGTCGTCGCTTATCTGGACGGCGGCGAAGTCCTCGTCGGCGCACCGGCCAAACGCCAAGCCGTAACCAACGCTAAAAACACCATCTACGCTGTCAAACGTTTGATCGGTCATAAATTTGAAGACAAAGAAGTCCAACGCGACATCGAATCCATGCCTTTCGAAATCATTAAAGCCAACAACGGCGACGCATGGGTGAAAGCGCAAGGCAAAGAGCTGTCTCCGCCGCAAGTTTCCGCAGAAGTCCTGCGTAAAATGAAAGAAGCCGCCGAATCTTATTTGGGCGAGAAAGTAACCGAAGCCGTGATTACCGTTCCGGCCTACTTCAACGACAGCCAACGTCAAGCCACCAAAGACGCAGGCCGTATCGCCGGTTTGGACGTAAAACGCATCATCAACGAGCCGACCGCAGCCGCTTTGGCATTCGGTATGGACAAAGGCGACAATAAAGACCGCAAAGTAGCCGTATATGACTTGGGCGGCGGTACCTTCGATATTTCCATCATCGAAATCGCCAACCTCGACGGCGACAAACAATTCGAAGTATTGGCAACCAACGGCGACACCTTCTTGGGTGGTGAAGACTTCGACCAACGCCTCATCGACTACATCATCGCCGAGTTCAAAAAAGACCAAGGCATTGATTTGAAACAAGACGTGATGGCATTGCAACGTCTGAAAGAAGCTGCCGAAAAAGCCAAAATCGAATTGTCCAGCGGCCAGCAAACCGAAATCAACCTGCCGTACATCACCATGGACGCAACCGGCCCGAAACACTTGGCAATGAAAATTACCCGCGCCAAATTCGAGAGCCTGGTTGAAGACCTGATTGCCCGCTCTATCGAGCCTTGCCGCACCGCATTGAAAGATGCCGGCTTGAGCACCGGCGACATCGACGACGTGATTTTGGTCGGCGGTCAAAGCCGTATGCCGAAAGTACAAGAAGCCGTGAGAGACTTCTTCGGCAAAGAGCCGCGCAAAGACGTGAACCCTGACGAAGCCGTTGCCGTAGGCGCAGCGATTCAAGGCGAAGTATTGAGCGGCGGCCGCAGCGACGTATTGCTGCTGGACGTAACCCCCCTGTCCTTAGGTATCGAAACCATGGGCGGCGTGATGACCAAGCTGATTCAGAAGAACACCACCATCCCGACCAAAGCGTCGCAAGTGTTCTCTACCGCCGAAGACAACCAAAGCGCAGTAACCATCCATGTACTGCAAGGCGAACGCGAACGCGCCTCCGCCAACAAATCTTTGGGTCAGTTCAACTTGGGCGACATCGCACCCGCACCGCGCGGTATGCCGCAAATCGAAGTAACCTTCGACATTGACGCCAACGGCATCCTGCACGTTTCCGCCAAAGACAAAGGCACCGGCAAAGCCGCCAACATCACTATCCAAGGTTCTTCAGGTTTGAGCGAAGAAGAAATCGAACGCATGGTGAAAGATGCCGAAGCCAATGCTGAGGAAGATAAAAAACTGACTGAATTGGTCGCTTCCCGCAACCAAGCCGAAGCCCTGATTCACTCCGTGAAAAAATCTTTGGCCGACTACGGCGACAAACTCGACGCAGCCGAGAAAGAAAAAATCGAAGCCGCGCTGAAAGAAGCCGAAGAAGCTGTAAAAGGCGACGACAAAGCCGCCATCGATGCCAAAGCCGAAGCATTGGGCGCAGCCAGCCAAAAACTGGGCGAAATGGTTTACGCACAAGCGCAAGCCGAAGCCCAAGCAGGCGAAAGCGCACAAGCCGAACCGTCTTCCGCCAAGAAAGACGACGACGTGGTAGATGCCGACTTTGAAGAAGTAAAAGACGACAAGAAATAATTAAGGTCGTCTGAAAAAAGCGCGAATCGCAAGGTTCGCGCTTTTTTTGTTTTTTGCTTAATGTGATGTTTTCAGACGACCTCTTGAGATGCGGCATTTCCATTTAAAAGCAAAACGCATCCGATATCCTGCCTTATAGTGGATTAACTTTAAATCAGGACAAGGCGACGAAGCCGCAGACAGTAC
>JVVZ01000196.1:0-3525 GCA_001062585.1 Neisseria meningitidis | reverse complement strand
TACGGCAAGGCGAGGCAACGCCGTACTGGTTTAAAGTTAATCCACTATAAAATAACTTGATAAAGATAAACAGGAATAATCTGTTCTAAATCGTCCTAAGACAAAAGGTCGTCTGAAAACCGGTTTTCCAGTTTTCAGACGACCTTTATGCTTTTGAAGCTCAGTTCAACCTATTTCTTCAAAATATATTTGCGTACGGCGGCGTTGTGTTCTTCCAGATTATGGCTGAACTGACTCAAGCCGGTGCCGTCCATTTTGGAGACGAAATAGAGGTATTTTTCATTCGACGGATGCGCGGCGGCATCAAGGGCGGCTTTGCTCGGCAAGGCGATGGGGGTCGGGGTTAAGCCGCTGCGGGTGTAGGTGTTATACGGCGTATCGCGCTGGAGGTCGGCTTTGCGGATTTTGCCTTTGTACGCGCTGCCCATGCCGTAAATCACGGTCGGGTCAGTCTGCAGGCGCATGCCGATGTTGAGGCGGTTGACGAATACGGAAGCAACATGGGCGCGGTCGTCTTCGTGGGCGGTTTCTTTTTCAATCAGGCTCGCCATAATCAGCATTTCATACGGATTTTTGTAAGGCAATCCGCTTTGGCGATCTTCCCAAGCGTCGTTCAGACGACGTTGCATGGTTTGATAAGCGGTTTGGTAGATTTGCAAATCGCTGCTGCCTGCGTCGATTTCGTAGCTGTCGGGGAAAAACTGGCCTTCCGGATTGCTGCTGAGCGCGTCGGGGGCAATCGCCTGCATGAGTTCCGCATCGCTCCAGCCGCGTGTTTTGTGTTCGATGTCGGGCGTGTTGTCGATGATTTTACGCATGGTGGCAAAACGCGAACCTTCGACGATTTGAACGGTAACGGCATCGGGTCTGCCATTGCGGATTTTCTGTAAAATGCCCCAGGCGGAAATGTTGGAAGGGAGGCGGTACGAGCCGGCGTTGAGTTTATTGTGTGCACCTATCAGGTAGGCGGCTGCGACCAGTACATGGCGGTTGTAAACGACTCCGTCTTCGGCAAGCGTACGGCTGACGGAAGAAATGCCTTGGTTTTTGGCAATTTTGATGCGGTATGCTTTGCCGTTGTCTTTGGGAACAAACAGCAAGGCGGCGAACACGGCGGCAACGGCAACAAAAAATACCGCAAACCATTTCAACATTTTTTTCAGCATGGTAGGATTTTTGATTTGTGAACGTCGGGCGACAGTATAACCGAAATGCGCGCCTTCTTCCCTGCGCGCCCGCCCGACGTATGTTTTTTCCGCCTCAGTGGTCGTCTGAAATAAAGGGTCGTCTGAATATGAATCTTCCGTCCGAATGCCAAGACATTGACTGGCAACAAGGCTGGTGGCAGCCTGCGCGCCGCGCGTTTTCGCCGAACTTCGAGCCGCGTGCAGAATCAGAAACTGTGTCGCTGGTGGTTTTACACAATATTTCGCTGCCGCCTTTCGAATATGGGACGGGCGCGGTGGAAAAGCTGTTTACCAACCGCATCGCCCCCGACGAACATCCGTTTTTCAGCGTCATCCACACCTTGCGCGTTTCCAGCCATTTTCTGATCACCCGCGAGGGCGAGGCGGTGCAGTTCGTTTCTTGCGACGATATGGCGTACCACGCGGGCGTGTCGTCGTTTCGCAGACGTGAAAAGTGCAACGCGTTTTCGGTCGGTATCGAATTGGAAGGCTGCGATTTCGAGCCGTTTGCCGAGGCGCAATATCAAACGCTGGAAACCCTGCTGCAAGCGTTGATCGGGCATTACCCCATCACCGCCGTTACCGGTCATCAGGACATCGCCCCCGGCCGCAAAACCGACCCCGGCCACTTTTTCGACTGGCAAAGATTGCAGGCAGCAGGTTTCCCGGTTGTCCGTTAATCGCTCAAAAATGCCATATAGCATTTTTCAGACGACCTGGCCCGATTTTGGGCTATCATTCTCGGCATTTGCTGTCAGAAAAGTTTATTTTCGTTATAATCGAGCATCCATACGGGACAATCCGTGTCCGACTCCGACGAACTTACTCGCGGCAATACGATTCCGCATACGCCCAAAGGCAAACCACCCCGGGCAACGAAGACGGAATGCCGCTCTTACAAAAAAGTGATTACCCATGATTTTCATCGTCTTAGGCTTGGCAGTCATCCTTGCCGTCATCGCCTACAATATGTACCAAGAAAACCAATACCGCAAACAGGTGCGCGAGCAGTTCGGCCACTCCGACAAAGACGCGCTCCTGAACAGTAAAACCAGCCATGTGCGCGACGGTAAAGAATCCGGCGGCAAAGGCCTGTTCGTCAAAAAAGCGAACAAAGCCCAAGAAGCCGCGCTGCGCAATCTGCAAGAACAAGACGAAATCTTCGCCGCCAAAGCCAAACTCGCCAAACCTTCCGCCATCAAAACCGATGTCGAGTTGGCGATTGAAGACGACTTTACCGACGAGCCGGTACAGCATACCGTCATCGGGCTGAACAACGAAATCACCACCCAAGCCGCCAGCGACGAGCCGGTTAACCTGCCGTCCGCCGCCAACCAACCTTTGGTCAGCTTGGACGAATTGTCTCAAGTCGAATTGCCGTGGTTTGACCCGCGCTTCGACTACCTCGCCTACATCGCCCTCTCCGAAGCGCAAGAGCTGCACGCCCTGCCCCGCCTGTCCAACCGCCACCGTTTCCAAATCATCGGCTGCACCATGGACGACCGCTTCCAAGTTGCCGAACCGATTCCGAGCGTGTATTACCAAGGTTTCGTTGTCGGCCTGCAAGCAGTCAGCCGCAACGGTTTGGCGACTCAAGAAGAATTGCAACAGTTCAACCAACAAGTTGACACCTTCGCCCAACTGATGGGCGGCAAAGTCCTCCACACCGATTTGGCAGCGTTTACCGAAGTCGCGCAGGCATTGGACACCTTCTGCGCCCGCGTCGATCAAACCATCGCCATCCACTTGGTTTCACACAGCAACATCAGCGGCGTCGAACTGCGCGCGTCTGTTGAAAACCTCGGCTTCGTATTGGGCGAAGACGGCGCATTCCACTACACCGGACAAACCGGCAGCCCGATGTTTGCCATCCACAGCCTCACAGGCGACGCGTTTACCAACGCCCTGTTGGACAACCAGTCCTACAAAGGCTTCAGCATGCTGCTCGACATCCCGCACGCGCCCGCCGGCGAAAAAACCTTCGACCTCTTCATGGACTTGGCGGTACGCCTCTCCGGTCAGTTGGGCTTGGATCTGGTCAACGACAAAATGGAAGAAGTTTCTACCCAATGGCTCAAAGACATTCGCAATTACGTCTTGGCGCGTCAGGAAGAAATGCTCAAAGTCGGCATCAAACCCGGCAGCAAACAAGCCCTGCGCCTGTTCTCCTAAAATCGAATGTAATCAAAGCGGATATGTCGTTACGGCATATCCGCTTTTTTTCGGGTAAAATTCAACTGTTTTCAACCTATCATTTTTCAGACGACCTTTGCCCGTCCCATCATGTATAGTGGATTAACTTTAAATCAGGACAAGGCGACGAAGCCGCAGACAGTAC
>JVVZ01000195.1:0-4059 GCA_001062585.1 Neisseria meningitidis | reverse complement strand
TTTGAGCTAAGGCGAGGCAACGCCGTACCGGTTTAAAGTTAATCCACTATATTTTTACGCTTAAAGAGGTCGTTTGATGAGAAACCCGTAGCCGTTACCGAGCGATAATCACGCTCTAGGGCGCAACAACGACGGGGGGCGGATAGCCGTGTGCGTCAATTTCAGACGAGGCGAGCCACGGGGTATGGACGAGATTAACGGGTAGATGTGCCAACTCGGGGATGTGGCGGCGGACGAATGTGCCGTCGGGATCAAGCCGGCGGGCGGTTTGGATAATATTGATGGAGCGCCGGTGAGCATTGCGGGCGGCGGTTTGCCAGTTGCCCTCGTTCAACGCGGGGTCAAAATCGGTTTGCTGTGTGGCGAACCAAACGATGCCGTGTTCG
This sequence comes from Neisseria meningitidis, assembly GCA_001062585.1. Taxonomy (GTDB): domain Bacteria; phylum Pseudomonadota; class Gammaproteobacteria; order Burkholderiales; family Neisseriaceae; genus Neisseria; species Neisseria meningitidis_D. The sequence goes on along the minus strand of JVVZ01000195.1, from coordinate 3,673 downwards.
GACGGCTGATGCAGGACGCCACACAAAAATTCTGCCGTCAGGGAACGCAGAGCGGGATGCAGCCAGCCGCTCAATTTCAGGCTGCGCATGGCGGCATCGATAAGCGGGAAACCTGTTTCCCCCTGCCGCCAGCGTTCCGTCAGGTCGTCTGAAAACGGCGCAGATTCGGCAGCAGATTCAGGCTCGATGCGGGCGCGGTGGTAAGCAAGCTGCTGATAGAAATCGCGCTGAATCAAGTTGTCCAACCAAGCATCCGCACCCTGCCCTGCGGCTTCGGCCGCCAACACGCGCGGCGAAATGCAGCCTGCGCTCAAATACGCACTCAATCGACTGGTGCCTTTCCTGGCGGGAAAATCCTTCATAATCGGATAAAACCCAATATTTTCTTCAAAATGCCGCCATTGTTTGTCCGCCTCATCTTCGCCGCCGCGCTGTGCGGAAACCATATCCTGCTGCCCGTTCCACGCTGGAAACGGCGGCATTTCAACAGAGGTCGTCTGAAAAATTTCAGCGAGTCCGCCTCCCGCATCCTGCCCGCCGAACCGCTGCCGAAACAAAGCCAGCCACGCTTCTTTATAATGCGGAAAATCGGTATAAGGCGCGCCGTGACTGCCCATGATGTCTGCCTTGGCGAATATGGCACGGTCGTTAACACGCTCGAACGCAACGCCTTGTTCATCCAAAATCCGCCAAATGCGGTTATCTTGCCCGATTTCAGACGACGTATAGGCTTCGTCTGCAATTACGGTCTGAACATTCAACCGCGTCGCCAAAGCAGGCAATTCTTCCACACGGTTCACCGCATACAAAGCCACACCGCGCGCCGCCAGCGAGCCATGCAAAGCCGCCGCCGCCTGATAATGAAACCAATCCTGACGCGGATTGGGGATTTCAGACGACCTCCGCGCCACCCACACGCCTGCCACAGGCAATCCCCGCTTCACGGCGGCGGACAACGCGGCGTTGTCGCGTATGCGCAGGTTGCGGCGGAACCAGACCAATGTATGTGCTTGCATGGCGATGTCGTCTGAAAGGGATAAGGCGTTTGATTTTAGCAGAAATTTTACAGTCCTAAGAAGGAGGCAAAGAGGAGCAAGGTCGTCTGAAAAGCTAGGACGCGCCATTCGTAAAAGCTGTTTGCTGTTTCAAACTGTGCGATACTCCCTATTCCGAACCTGCCCTAAACTCAGCTCCCCTCCCTCACTCAAATAATCGGCAAACCGCAGGCTCATTGTTCTGCCCCATCCTATCACTCAAAAAATGCCAAACATCGCACACGATTTCAGACGACCCCTCATCGCCCCGTCTTCCGACATTGCCGTTCGTCATACCGTATCCCACCTCTTCCCTATTTCCGTTATATTCCGTCACTTTGCAAATCTGAAGGTCGTCTGAAAATATGTTGGGCAAACTGGATACTTGGCTGATAGAACACCCGAAACGGGATGATTTGCACGGCTGGCGGCGTTTTGCGGTCGAATTTTGGTTTTTCGGACTGAAAGAAGCGCGCGCCTGTTTGTTTGCAGGTTTGTTTTTCATCGCCATGTTCCTGATTCCGAAAACAGGCTGGCTGGGGATTTCGCGCTATGACCTGCTGCTGATTTTTGCAGTCTCCGTGCAGGTTGCGATGCTGTATTTCAAGCTGGAAACGTGGGACGAAGTGAAATCGATTACGCTGTTTCACTTGGTGGGCTTTGCTTTGGAGTGGTTCAAGACATCGGGCGACATCCAGTCTTGGAGCTATCCGGACGAGGCATACACCAAAATCGGCGGCGTGCCGCTGTTTGCAGGCTTTATGTATGCGGCGGTCGGCAGCTACATCATTCAGGCTTGGCGGCTCTTTAATATCAGAATCAAAAGCCATCCGCCGTATTGGTTGAGCACATTGTGCGCGCTGGCAATTTACGTCAATTTTTTCACTCATCACTATCTCGGCGACTACCGCTGGTATCTCGCCGCATTCGCGCTCGGGCTTTATGCGCGGACAACTGTTTTATACACGCCCTATGACACTACCCGAAAAATGCCGCTGCTGCTGGAGTTCGTCCTGATCGGTTTTTTCATTTGGCTGGCGGAAAACTTAGGGACTTTGTTCGGCGTTTGGCGTTATCCCAACCAAATCGGTGCATGGGCATCGGTACACATCAGCAAATGGAGTTCGTGGGCCTTGCTGGTGATGATGACGTTTACCATCGTGGCGAATTTAAAACACGTCAAACACACCATCAGCGTTTCTAAAGACTAAGGGATGCCGTCAGACGAACACCGATTTCCACACGGTCAATCGTCAGAGCGTGCCGTATTACCCCCCTTCCCCTTTTCAGACGACCCTCATCCCATTAAACTAAACCTCCATATTTAAAGCCCACCCAACGGAGAAATCATGAATCAAAAAATCAAAGCCGGCATCGTCGGCGCAACAGGCTACACCGGCGTAGAACTGCTCCGCCTGCTCAGCACGCACCCCAATGTCGAAGTAACCGCCATTACCAGCAGGAGCGAAGCAGGCATTGCCATTGCCGATTACTTTCCCAGTTTGCGCGGCATTTATGACTTAACCTTCCAAACGCCGGATCAAGCTCGACTGGATCAATGTTGTGACGTCGTGTTCTTTGCCACGCCCAACGGCGTCGCCATGAAGGAAGCACCCGCGCTTCTGAACCAAAACGTCCGTATCGTCGACCTATCCGCCGACTTCCGCATCCAAGACATCCCGACATGGGAACAATGGTACGGCATGCGCCACGCCAGCCCCGATATTATCCCGCAAGCCGTATACGGATTAAGCGAAATGAACCGCGACGCCATTGCCAACGCACGCATCGTCGCCAACCCCGGCTGCTATCCCACCTGCGTTTCACTGCCCTTATTGCCTTTGTTGCAACAAGGTCGTCTGAAAGCACACATGCCATTGATTGCCGACTGCAAATCCGGCGTCTCCGGCGCAGGGCGCAAGGGCAACATCGGTTCACTCTTCTGCGAAGCGGGCGACAATTTCAAAGCATACGGTATCGGCGGACACCGCCACCTTCCCGAAATCAAACAAACCATCCAAACATTGCAGGCAGACATCGCCGATGGTTTTGTCTTCACTCCGCACCTCACACCCATGATACGCGGTATGCACGCAACCCTTTACCTGCATCTTGAGGACGGTTGCCATCCTGAAGAGATACTTCGCGAATACTATCGGGACAGCCCCTTTGTCGACATCCTTCCTGCCGGTTCCACACCCGAAACACGCAGTGTCCGTGGAGCCAATTTGTGCCGCATCAGCATCCAGCAAGCGCCGCAATCGAATCTTTGGATTGCCTTGTCCGTCATCGATAATTTAGTGAAAGGCGCAGCAGGACAAGCCATTCAAAACATGAACATCATGTTCGGTTTTGACGAACAGCTCGGTCTGCAAAACGCCCCGCTACTCCCCTGATGTATAGAGTCATTCCGAACAAGAGAGATTTTTATCCATCTAAAGGGGTCATCTGAAAACCACTCACGCCGTTTTCAGACGACCCCTCATCAACAACCGCAATAGCAAATGCCTTCCAAATCACAAATCTAAAGAATTTCCAGTCGGTGAACTTCGACCACACGGCGCATGCCTACCCTGCCCGTCCATTATATAGTGGATTAACTTTAAATCAGGACAAGGCGACGAAGCCGCAGACAGTAC
>JVVZ01000194.1:0-14176 GCA_001062585.1 Neisseria meningitidis | reverse complement strand
TACTGTCTGCGGCTTCGTCGCCTTGTCCTGATTTAAAGTTAATCCACTATATTTCTTCCAAACGAAAAGGTCGTCTGAAAACGGAAACAGCGTTGCCGCCGCTTTTCAGACGACCTTCAACCGTATTTATCGGTTCGACCCTTTGACCATATCCATCAAAAACAGGCGGCAGTCTAAGTTGCCGTTGTAGAGCGGGATTTTGCGTTTGGGTGAAAGGCGCATGAATTTCGGCATATCGCGGTCGCCGGTAAACATTCCCGCCAACCAGCCTGCGTAATGCTGCTTCAGCCACGCGCCCAACTGCGGATAAAGGGCTTGCAGGGCTTGGACTTCGGCAAGGCGGACGCCGTAAGGCGGATTGGAAATCAAAATGCCGCCTTCCCCGTTCGGACGGGTATCCTGCGCGTCTTTGACTTCAAAACGGATAAACGTGTCCACCTCGGCAGCTTGGGCGTTGGCAACGGCAGCGCGGATCATATGGCGATCGTTGTCGCTGCCTGAAATCGGGGCAGACGCAGGGCGGATTTGCGTTTCGGCTTCGTGTTGCAGCTTTTTCCAAAGGGCGGCATCGAAGTTTTTCAGCTTTTCAAACCCGAAACGGCGCATCAAACCGGGCGCGCGGCGGGTGGCAATCCACGCGGCTTCGATGACGATGGTGCCGCTGCCGCAAAACGGGTCTTGGAAAGGCTGCGAGCCGTCATAGCCTGCCAGCAGCAGCAACCCTGCCGCCAAGTTCTCGCGCATCGGCGCTTCGCCTGTGTCTTGGCGGTAGCCGCGTTTGAACAAGGCTTCACCGGATGTGTCGATGAAAATTTGAATGTCGCGCTCGTCGATAAAGGCATGGATGCGGATGTCGGGGCGGATTTTGCCGACGCTGGGGCGCGCGCCGCAAGCGTCGCGGAACACGTCGCACACGGCATCTTTGATTTTCAGTCCGACGAAATCCAAACTTTTGACTTGGGCGCGTTTGCCTTCTACTTTGACTTTGAAGGTTTGTTCCAAGTCGAACCAATCCGTCCAGCGGATATTTTTCGCCGCTTTATAAATATCTTGCTCGTTGCGGTAGCCGCTTTTGGTCAGGCGCAGCAACACGCGGCTGGCAGTGCGCGAATGCAGGTTGATGCGGTACACCTGCTCCATACCGCCTTTGCACGCGACGCCGCCGTCAACGGCGCGGATGTCTTGGCATTTGAGTTGTTCGAGTTCTTGGTATAAAGGGGCTTCGAGACCGCGCGGGCAGGTAACGAAGAGGGAATAAGTGGTCATGCGAACCTTTCGGATGGGCGGCGTATTCGGATGGCGGATTAAACTTCAATCTGGACAGGCGGAGCCATGCCAAACCCGTTTAAACTGAACCCGCCATGCCTCTGCCGCATATTGTTCCGTCGCCGCTTGGAGGGGCGCGCGGATAAAAATGTGATGGACGTGATTATAAAGGATATAAAGGCAAAAGGTCGTCTGAAAACCCGTTATATTGATTTTCAGACGACCTTTTTAATGGATTCAAACAGAAACGCCGTCAATCCCCCAGCGCCGCCACCATCACCGCTTTAATCGTGTGCATCCGGTTTTCCGCTTGGTCGAACACGATGCTGGCGGGACTTTCGAATACTTCTTCCGTTACTTCCACGCCGTTTAAGCCGAAGGTTTCGTAAATCCATTCGCCGACTTTGGTTTCGCGGTTGTGGAAGGCGGGCAGACAGTGCATGAATTTGACCTGCGGGTTGCCCGATACCGCCATCAGCTCGGGAGTAACGCGGTAATCTTTCAATAAATCAATGCGTTCCTGCCACGCTTCTTTCGGCTCGCCCATGCTGACCCACACGTCGGTATGGATGAAATCGACGCCTTTGACGGCTTCTTCCGCGTTTTCGGTGAGCAAAATCTTTCCGCCGGTTTCTTCGGCGACAGCGCGGGCGCGGGCGACGATGTTTTCAGACGGCCACAAGGTTTTCGGTGCGCCGATACGCACGTCCATGCCGAGCTTCGCGCCCAACACCAGCAGCGAATTTGCCATGTTGTAACGCGCGTCGCCGACGTAGGCAAATGCGGTTTGATTCAAGGGTTTGGCGCTGTGTTCGCGCATGGTCAGCGCGTCGGCGAGCATTTGGGTGGGGTGGAACTCGTTGGTCAGACCGTTGAACACGGGCACGCCGGCGTATTTCGCCAATTCTTCGACCACATCCTGCCCGAAGCCGCGATATTCGATGCCGTCGTACATCCTGCCCAACACGCGGGCAGTGTCTTTGATGCTTTCCTTATGCCCGATTTGGCTGGCGGACGGCTCCAGATAAGTGACCCCCGCCCCTTGGTCGCGCGCGGCGACTTCAAACGCGCAGCGGGTGCGGGTCGATGTTTTTTCAAAAATCAGGGCGATGTTCTTCCCTTTCATCCGCTGCACTTCGCGCCCTGCCTTTTTGGCGGCTTTCAATTCGGCGGCAAGGTCGAGATAGGCGGTGATTTCTTCGGGCGTAAAGTCTAAAAGTTTCAGGAAATGGCGGTTTTTCAGGTTCATATTCGTATTTCTCCTTTCCGGCAGGTCGGGTATTGATGAGCAATCTGCCGCTGCTCTATTGTAGTCAGGTCGGATTTTCGAATCCGATAATTTCAATCGGCGTTGTCGGATACCAGTATCCGACTTACCTCAAAATCAAAACAAGGTCGTCTGAACTTCGCCGCGTTCCAAAGCAAGCAGCGACTGTTTGCGGTTCAGGCCGCCCGCGTAGCCGGTCAGCTTGCCGTCGCTGCCGATGACGCGGTGGCAGGGAATCAGGATGGACACTTTGTTCTGCCCGTTGGCGGCGGCAACGGCGCGGACGGCTTTGGGCTTGCCCAAACGCTGCGCCTGCTCCTTGTAGCTGCGCGTTTCGCCGTAAGGAATCGCCAAGAGCGCATCCCATGCCTGCTTTTGAAATTCGGTTCCCACCTGCTCCAAAGGCGTGGCAAAGGTTTTCAGACGACCCTTGAAGTATAAGTCCAATTCCTGCCGCAGAAGTTGCGTTCGCTCATCTTCCCGAAACACAAACCGTCCGCGCAAGGCTTTTTGGACGGCAGTAATTTCCTGTTCCATATGCTTCTGCCCGACAAATTCCAGTAAACACAAGCCTTTACCGCCGAACACCGCCAGCATCTCGCCCAAAGGCGTGACAATGGCGGCGGCGGTCAGTTCGTTCGAGCTATCAGGATAACGCGCTTCCAAGAGACGGATGGCACGGCGGATACGGACATATTCTTCAGGCGCGCAGCCGATACGGTCGATAAAATCCTGCTCGAACTGTTTGGCTTCGTGTTCCGTCAGATTGGGATACGGCATGACTTCACACTCAAAAACTTGGGTTTCGAGCCAATGGCGGATTTCATCCCATTTTGACGGCAGATTGTTTAAGGAAGGCAGGGTAATCATTCGTTTGCTCCGTATCTCTATCATGGATTTGACGGCAAAATCCCCAATTTTTGCCATTCCCGCACGCCGGCGCAGGAACGGGCTATAACGTAAATCTTGAGGGTCAAGTTGCGGCAATTCCTAAATATTCGATATTTCCAAAGCCTCAAGGAAAGGAATTAAAGATTTCAGACGACCTGCAAAGGGTCGTCTGAAACCACGGATTTTTGCATTTGCGCATTTCGGCACATCATCCAACCGTTTCGGCACATTCCTGCCGCCGTTGACAGCCTATAATGAATCCACTTATTCATCAAGCAAAGGAATCATCTATGCAAACCCGCATCCTCTCCGCCGTACTGCTGGCTTTTTCAACCGCTGCCTTTGCCGAGGGCGCATTCACGCTGCAATTCGACAACCCGTCCAAAGACGGCGGCTTCACGCAAAACCAGCTTTTGAGCGCGCCTTACGGTTTCGGCTGTTCGGGCGGCAATGCTTCGCCCGCGCTGTCGTGGAAAAATCCGCCCGCAGGGACAAAAAGTTTCGTCCTGACCGTTTACGATAAAGACGCACCGACCGGCCTGGGCTGGATGCACTGGGTGGTCGCCGACATCCCAGCCGATGTCCGCCGCCTGCCCGCAGGCATTACCGCACAAGGCGGCAGGTTGCCCAAAGGCGCGCTGCAAACCCGCACAGACTTCGGCACTCCGGGCTACGGCGGCGCGTGTCCTCCCGAAGGCAGGAAACACCGCTACGAATTCACACTCACCGCGCTGAAAGTCGCCAAGCTGCCGAACATCACCGCCGAATCCACACCCGCGCTGGTCGGTTTCTTTACTAAGGCAAACAGCTTGGGCGAAGCAAAATTCACGGTCGAACACCGACGCTGACCTGCCCCGTGCGCCGATATGCCGCCGGCTCCGCTTCCGAGCGGACCGCCGACGGTACGCAACCGAACCGCTCTTTGAAGCGCGCGCTGAAACGGGACGGGCAGTCATAGCCGACCGCGCCGGCAATCTGCGCCACCGGCCATTGCGTAACCTGCAACAGCGTCAGCGCGCGCATCATGCGTACATCCGTCAGCAGCGTACGGAAATTCGTGTCCTGCCGCGCCAACCGCCGCCGCAATGCAGCCTCGCTGCAATTAAGCCGCTGCGCCAACATCGCCGACGACCAGTCCGCAGCCATATCGGCGGTAATCAGTTTGCGGATTTGCCGCATCAGGTTGACGCCTTCGTACACGGTAAAACCGATGCCGTCATGCTGCAACCACGCCAACACGCCGCAAAGCGCGGCCTCCGCCGCATTATGCGGCACTTCTTCATCCGCCAGTACTGCAGCCGCATAATCAAACGCCGCACTCATCCGTCCGGGGTGCGGCAGCTTCACCGCATCGCACACTGCCTGCGCCGTCCCGTATTGTGCGGCAAACCTTTCTATGGCTTCCTGTTCGAAAGCAATCCATTGCGCCTGATAGAGGTCGTCTGAATCGGGAATATTGATGACGTCAAACGTCTGCCCGCCTGCCAAGGCGACAGCCTCACCCGCCGCAATCCTCAATTCGCGCCCCGCCCACCGCAGCTTCTTGCATCCGCGCCGCACGATAACCACGGTCGGTTCATGTACCGCCACGCTGCGGTACAAGGCGGTATGATGTTGCACGATGCCGCCTAAAGCACCCAATCGTTCACGCGTATGAAAGTAATTTGACGGCACGGTTATATTCCTCAATGTTTCAACACACAGGGCTGCACATAAGGCGCAGCCCTGTTTACCCTAATTTGGAAGGGGTTACTTCCCAAAAAATAAACCAAAATTCTACTGCCCTGAAGGGCCGGGTTTCAACCATATTCCGTCGGCGTACCTGCAACTTGGCTCCCTCCCCTGTGGGGGAGGGGCGGGGAGAGGGTAAAACGGGGCAGATACAGACAATATTTCCGTTGCCGCCCCAATACCCTCTCCCTAACCCTCTCCCACGGGAGAGGGAATGGATTGCCGTTCAAATAAATCGCTCCACATAAAAATCAATGCGTTATCTCAAACTCACGTTAGGTCTAATCAAATTGTCGGACATCCATATCCGACAGCCCATCTTCTTTTCAGACGGCCTTTTCAACCAACAACCGCGCCAATATCCCCTCATACACCGCCGACAGCTTCGGAATATCGTCCAGCCGCACGTTTTCGTTGATTTGGTGGATGGTGGCATTGGACGGGCCTAATTCGATGAGTTCTTTCGCAATGGCTTTAATGAAGCGTCCGTCCGAAGTGCCGCCGGTGGTGGACAATTCGGTCTCTACGCCGCAGGTTTCGGCAATGGCTGCACGTGCCACATCGGTCAGTTTGCCCGCGTGGGTCAGGAAGGGCTGCCCCGAACACGACCACTGCAAATCGTATTGCACGCCGTGTTTGTCCAAAATGGTGTGAACGCGTTGTTTCAGCCCTGCTTCGGTGGACTCGGTGGAGAAGCGGAAATTGAATTTGACGTTCAGCTCACCCGGAATGACATTGGTCGCGCCTGTGCCGCCATTGATATTGGAAATCTGGAAACTGGTCGGCGGAAAGTATTCGTTGCCTTCGTCCCAAACTTCCTGCGTCAGCTCTAACAAGGCCGGGGCAAAAGTGTGGACGGGGTTGATTGCCAAATGGGGATAAGCAATATGCCCTTGCTTGCCTTTGACGGTCAGGTTGCCCGACAGCGAGCCGCGCCGGCCGTTTTTAATCATATCGCCCAATTTGTCCACGGCGGTCGGTTCGCCGACGATGCAGTAGTCGATAAGCTCGTCGCGCGCTTTCAATACATCGACGACTTTGGTCGTACCGTCCAGCGCGTCGCCCTCTTCGTCGGAAGTAATCAGGAGCGCAATGCTGCCTTGGTGGTCGGGATGTTCGGCAACGAAGCGTTCGCAGGCGGTAACGAAGCAGGCGATGCTGGCTTTCATGTCCGCCGCGCCGCGCCCGTATAATCTTCCGTCGCGCTCGGTCGGCTCGAACGGGGGCGAATCCCATTTTTCAACAGGGCCTGTCGGCACGACGTCGGTATGCCCTGCAAAACAGACGACAGGAGCTTTCGTGCCGCGTCGCAACCAGATGTTTTTGGTGTCGCCGAAATGGAGTTCTTCAGCCGCAAAACCGATTTTGTGCAGACGCTCGGCAAGCAGTTTTTGGCAATCTCGGTCGTCGGGGGTAACGGACGGGCGGGAAATCAACGCTTTGGCGAGTTCTAGGGATTGGGTTTCGGTCATTTTGTTCACTTTGGAAATCAGGTCGTCTGAAATGTTCTCAATCTGATTTTCAGACGACCTTTGGGTTGGGTTGATATGTTCTGAATCATTTGCCATGACAGGCTTCGTAAAGCGGCAGCAAATCTTCCACCGTTTCGACTATCCATTTTGCTACATCCTGCTTGCCCAAATCGTCGCGTTCGATGTGTTTGCCGATGCAGAAAAAGTCTTCGTCGTTTTGCAACCTTCGGTCGGATTCGCTTTGTTGTGCGACAGTGCGGTAGTCGCCATATTCGCTTTCCGCGCCGTGCCACATATCGAATGCGGCGTATTTTTCGGTATCGAAATCATCCAGCCAGCGGTTGTATTCGGGCAGCGCAATCGGCGACACGTCGGCTTTGTAACAGTGCCAGTCCAAGCTGACGCTCAGGCGGCGGCGGTTCAATAAAATCGATAAAATCGCGGCGGAGTTTTTGTATTGGGCGTATTTGAAGTAGGCGAAGAAATGGGCGCGCACCTGCCAGCCGTTACACCAGCGTTCGATATGCGGTGGGGCGAAAGGTTCGCCCAAATCCGTAGCGACCTGCTGTATCAGCTGCTGCCATATCTGCCAGTTTTCCTTGTAGTCGGCTTTGATTTGCGGAATGCTTTCGGGCTGGTATTTTTTGAGCTGGGCAAACTGGAAAAACGGGATATTGAACAAATCGCAGCTTTTTGGCGTCAGCATGGTTTGCCTCCTTTTCAGACGACGTGGTTGTGTTACGGGGGATACTGAGGCCGTCTGAAAATCTGTTTTCAAGTTTTCAGACGGCCTTTGTTTGAAGAAACGGCAATCTGTAAACGACCTTATCTGCGCCGGCGCGCTGCCATGATTTCGCCGATTTCGGTCAGTTTCTCTTTGGGGATAAACGTTTTGCCCATGTCGAACAAAGGCTCTTCAATCGCCAGATGCACATCGTAACCTGCCACAAAGCGTTTGAACGCTTCCGCATCGGGGATATAGGCGTTGTCTGCTTCGAGTTTGGCAAATTCGACAGCCACGGCATCCCAGTTGCCATGCAGGCTCACATGTTGGCGCAAAAGCTCGTCCACGCTTTCTTGGGCTTGCGGCGCGTATTGCAGCAGCAGCGGGAAGAAGTTTTCTTCTTCGTCTTCATGGTGCAGCGGCGCGGCAACGTTGAAATACTGGGCGATTTGGCGGATGGTTTGCAAAACAATCTGATTGCAGCCGTTTTCGGCAATATAGTCCGACAACATGGCGACCTGGCCGCAGAAACGGCGCACTTTGCCGTGGCAGGCGTACAGTATTTCAATCGGTTCGGCAAAGGTAACGCTTTTGGTTTCAAACGGATTCATGTTTGTGTTCTCAATGGGTACTTTTCAGACGACCATTTTATAACAAAACAGCCTGCATAAAGCAGGCTGTCTGTATTTTGAAGCTTGGACGGATTAGTCGACCAAAGTCACTTTGCCGTTCATCAAAGCACCGTGTCCCGGGAAGGTGCAGGCAAATTTGTATTCGCCGCCCGCCAGTTTGGCAGGATCCAGAGTCAGGGAAGCTTCTTCGCCGCCGCCGACCAGTTTGGTGTGGGCAACAACGCGTGCATCGTCAGCTTTCACATAGTCGGTTGCAGCAGCGCCGGCACCGTCTTTGAAAATACCGTCCATGTCTTCGGCTTTACCGATGACGATGTTGTGACCCATGCTTTCTTTAGGTTGGGTACCGGTGTGTTTCAGAGTAACGGTGAATTCTTTACAAGCTTTGCTGACTTGGATTTCTTTAGTGTTGAACTGCATAGCGTCGTTGGCTTCGACAGTAGTCGCGCAGTTGCCGGCGGCAGGTGCTGCGGCAGAGTTGGCTGAAGCCGCGCCGGAAGCAGGAGCATCGGCAGGAGGTGCGCTTTCTGCAGGTGCAGGTGCGGCTTCGGAAGCAGCAGATGCAGTCGGAGCAGAGGCTTCGGCAGGTTTTGAAGCTTCTTGTGAACAAGCGGACAAGCCGATAACGGCAGCGGAAATCAGAGCCAAATAAGCTTTCATGTGTATCTCCTAATGATAGGTGAGAATATGTTAAGTTCTACAAAATAAAAACTTGCGAATATATATTAATGAACCTAATTTCAGATTTCATATCCGCAAGCGAAAGAAGGATGAAAATGAAGCTATATTCTGCTACAACAAATCGAACAAATCCAAAATTCAACGGCTGTTTTACCTCAGTTTACACAAATGAGAATGGCTACTATTAATGTCGTATTTCTTTAGTATTAGATTTTATCGGTCATACGAAATACTCTTTAACTTTAATTAACAAACAACACAACCATTTCAAACTCAACGGCTGTGTTTGCGCACCAGCTCCGCCAGCGCGGCAGCCAATTCAGGATGCTTGTCTTCCAATTTTGCCGCCGCCGCATCAAAACTCTCCAATGCCGCCCCGCTCAAATGCAGGCTGTTGACTTTGGGTTGCGCCGGCGGCTTCGGCACGACTTTGACCGCCACATCCCGAATCTCCGCGTTCAACTCCTGAAGCTGCGGCACAAGCGCGGGCAATATCATTTTCAGGCGCGAAGCCGCCATACCGTTTGCCGCCAGCAACACCAGCCTGCCCTCTTCGATGCAGGCGGTTTGAAAGTGCGGGTGCAGGTTTGCCGGCAGGATGCGTTTGACTGCCGCATCCAGCCTGCGCCATTGTTGCGACTGCTGCAACAAACCGGCCAACCGCGCATCCCGCTTGCCCAATTGTTCCAAATTCATATGTTTCAGACGACCTTTTCAAAGTGTACGGTTGTATTATCAAGATTGAAATCCGGTAAAACTGCCTTTATTTCAAACGGCATGACTGCCTTGCCGCGAGGCTTGTGTTAAAATCCCCGTTTCGCCATTATTTTATATCAGGCGCAGGAACTATTTCATGCTGACAAACATTGCTAAGAAAATCTTCGGCAGCCGCAATGACCGGCTGCTCAAACAATACCGTAAATCCGTTGCCAAAATCAACGCACTCGAAGAACAAATGAAAGCCTTGAGCGATGCGGATTTACAGGCTAAAACAGCCGAATTCAAACAACGTCTTGCCAACGGTCAGACTTTGGACGACATCTTGGTCGAAGCCTTCGCCGTCTGCCGCGAAGCGTCCCGCCGCGTACTCGGTATGCGCCACTTCGACGTCCAGCTTATCGGCGGTATGGTGCTGCACGACGGCAAAATTGCCGAAATGCGTACCGGCGAAGGTAAAACCTTGGTCGCCACCCTTGCCGTCTATCTCAACGCCCTGTCCGGCAAAGGCGTGCACGTCGTTACCGTCAACGACTACCTCGCCGCCCGCGACGCAGGCATTATGGAACCGCTCTACAACTTCCTCGGCTTAACCGTCGGCGTCATCGTCGCCGATATGCAGCCGTTTGACCGTCAAAACGCCTACGGCTCCGACATTACCTACGGTACCAACAACGAATTCGGCTTCGACTACCTGCGCGACAACATGGTGACCGACCAATACGACAAAGTTCAGCGCGAATTGAATTTTGCCGTAGTGGACGAAGTGGACTCCATTCTGATCGACGAAGCGCGCACCCCGCTGATTATCTCCGGGCAGGCGGATGACAACATCCAGCTGTACCAAATCATGAACAGCCTTCCCGCGCACCTCATCCGCCAAGAAACCGAAGAAGGCGAAGGCGATTACTGGGTCGATGAAAAAGCACACCAAGTCATCTTGAGCGAAGCGGGTCACGAACACGCCGAGCAAATCCTGATTCAAATGGGTTTGCTGCAAGAAAACGACTCCCTCTACTCCGCCGCCAACATCGCCCTGATGCACCACCTCATGGCAGCATTGCGCGCGCATACGTTATTCCATAAAGACCAACACTACGTCATCCAAGACGGCGAAATCGTCATCGTGGACGAATTTACAGGCCGTCTGATGTCCGGCCGCCGCTGGTCCGAAGGTCTGCACCAAGCCGTCGAAGCCAAAGAAGGCGTGGAAATCAAACGCGAAAACCAAACCCTCGCCTCCATCACCTTCCAAAACTACTTCCGCCTGTACACCAAACTCTCCGGCATGACCGGTACCGCCGATACCGAGGCTTTCGAGTTCCAAAGCATCTACAACCTCGAAACCGTCATCATCCCGACCAACCGCCCCGTACAGCGTAAAGACTTCAACGATCAGATTTTCCGTTCTGCCGAAGAAAAATTCGAAGCCGTCGTCAAAGACATCGAAGAATGCCACAAACGCGGGCAGCCCGTCCTCGTCGGTACCACCAGCATCGAAAACTCCGAGCTGGTCTCCCGTCTTCTGCAAAAAGCCGGACTGCCGCACAACGTCCTCAACGCTAAAGAACACGAACGCGAAGCCCTGATTGTCGCCCAAGCCGGTAAAGTCGGTGCCATTACCGTCGCCACCAACATGGCGGGCCGCGGTACCGACATCGTCCTCGGCGGCAACCTCAAGCACCAAATCGAAGCCATCCAGTCCAACGAAAACCTGAGCGACGAAGAAAAAGCTGCACAAATCGCCGCCCTTGAAAACGGCTGGCAGGCAGAACACGACCAAGTGGTCGCAGCAGGCGGCCTGCACATCATCGGTACCGAACGCCATGAAAGCCGCCGTATCGACAACCAATTGCGCGGACGCGCAGGCCGTCAGGGAGACCCCGGCTCCAGCCGCTTCTATCTCTCATTTGAAGATCCTCTGCTACGCCTCTTCGCGCTCGATCGTGCCGCCGCCATCCTCAACCGCCTTGCGCCGGAACGCGGCGTCGCCATCGAGCACGGCATGTTGACCCGTCAAATCGAAGGCGCACAACGCAAAGTCGAAGGCCGCAACTTCGACATGCGCAAACAAGTATTGGAATACGACGACGTTGCCAACGACCAACGTAAAGTCATCTACCACCAACGCAACGAAATCCTCAACAGCAAAGACGTCAGCGACCTGACTAAAGGTATCCGCGAAGAAGTCATCAGCGATTTGGTCGATTTGTACATACCGCCCGACAGCATGGAAGAGCAATGGGACATCCCCGCACTCGAAAGCCAGCTTGCCGCCGAATTCCGCCTGCACGAAGACATCCAAGCATGGCTCAAAGCAGACACCACTTTGGACAATCAGGACATTAAAGAGCGCCTGATTAAACGCGTGGAAGAAGAATACGCGGCCAAAGTCGAGCTGGTCGGTAAAAAACCGATGGCGGATTTCGAACGCAACGTCATGCTGCAAGTCATCGACCTGCAATGGCGCGAACACCTTGCCGCCATGGACTACCTGCGCCAAGGTATCCACCTGCGCAGCTATGCCCAGAAAAATCCGAAACAGGAATACAAACGCGAAGCCTTCGCCATGTTTGAAAACCTGTGGCGCGGCATCAAGCATCAAACCGCCGCCCTCTTGACCTCCGTCCAAATCGAGCGCAACACCGATGTAGAAGAAATTGCCGAACCCGCACCCGTCGGCATCCAAACCATCCACTCCGAAGCGCCCGACATGGAAGAACTGCTCGGACAATCCCAAACCAATTTGGTTACCGAAGCGTTCGATCCCGACGGAACGGATTTCAGCCCCGAGGCACTTGCCGCCCAAGGCCAAGTCGTCCACCGCAACGACCCCTGCCCTTGCGGAAGCGGCCTGAAATACAAACAATGCCACGGCAAACTGAGCTGATGACAGCTTAAACAAAAGGTCGTCTGAAACCTCGAAAGGTTTTCAGACGACCTTTTTCATCACCCAAGTTACAGAACCGCGCCGCCATAAAAAAATACCATCGTTATTAAATTGTCAGGCGGTCACGATACGGTATAATCCCTAAATCTGCTTCGTACAGCATCATCGAACGCTTATGGACAATACGCAAAACCCTCAAAACCTGCAACGCAATTCATTGCGCCGCAACAGTATCTACCTGCTGCCCAACTCCTTCACCATCGCCGCCCTGTTCTGCGCCTTCTTCGCCATCACCCAATCCATGCACAAGCACTTTGAAATAGCGGCGATCGCAGTATTCCTCTCCATGCTGCTCGACGGCATGGACGGGCGCGTGGCGCGGCTGACCAACAGCCAAAGCGCATTCGGCGAACAGCTCGACAGCCTTGCCGACATGGTCAGTTTCGGCGTTGCGCCTGCATTGATTATTTACAAATGGCAACTTTCGCAATTCGGCAAAATCGGTTATTCCGTCGCCTTCATCTACTGCGCCTGCGCCGCCCTGCGTCTCGCCCTCTTCAACACGCTTATCGGCAAAGTCGATAAACGCTGGTTTATCGGCGTCCCCAGCCCGACCGCCGCCGCGTTGATTGTCGGCCTGATTTGGGTCAACCACAGCGTCGAACGCTTCCCCGGCGTACATTGGTGGGCTTTGGGCATCACACTTTTCGCCGGCATTTCCATGATTGTCCAAATCCCGTTTTGGAGCTTTAAAGAAATCAACATCCGCCGCCAAGTCCCGTTTATGGGCATGGTAATTGCCGTGTTGATCCTCCTCTTAATCACATGGAAGCCCGCCCTCGTCTTATTCCTCTTCTTCTTGGGGTACAGTCTCTCCGGCTACATTATGGCGGCACGGCGTTGGCTGAAAAAACGTCGCAGGAACAAAAAGGTCGTCTGAAAAATGTGGACTTGGGATATTATCCTCGCCCTGCTCGCCGTCGGAAGCGCGGCGGGCTTTATTGCGGGATTGTTCGGCGTAGGCGGCGGTACGTTGGTCGTCCCCGTCGTCTTGTGGACACTGCAACTGCAAGGCATCAGCAGCCACCCCTACGCCCAACATCTCGCCATCGGCACATCCTTCGCCGTCATGGTATTCACCACCTTCTCCAGCATGTACGCGCAGCACAAAAAAAGCGCCATCGACTGGCAGACTGTCCGCCGTATGACCCCCTCCATGATATTCGGCGTACTGATCGGCGCGGTAACCGCCAAATACATGCCTACCCGCGCCCTGCAAATCTTCTTCATCTCATTCCTAACCCTTGTCGCCCTCAAAACCCTGACCGACTCCAAACCCAAAGCCTCGCGCCACCTGCCCGCCCTGCCCGGCTTAAGCGCAGCCGGCACATTGTTCGGCGCAGCTTCGAGCTGGGTCGGCATCGGCGGCGGCTCGCTGTCCGTCCCCTTCCTGATGTATTGCAACTTTCCTGCCCACCGCGCCATCGGCACATCTTCCGGCCTTGCCTGGCCGATTGCGCTCGCCGGCACAATCGGCTACCTCGTTACCGGCTGGAACGTTCCCGACCTGCCCCACGGCTCCGGCGGCTTCCTGTATCTGCCCGCCGTCGCCATCCTCAGCATCGCAACCATGATTTTCGCCCCAATCGGCGTCAAAACCGCGCATAAACTCCCCGCCCGCCAGCTCAAAATCTCCTTCGGCATCATGCTGCTGCTGATTGCCGTCAAAATGGCTTGGAACCTTATGCGCTAACCATGCTGGAAACACCATATAACAAAATTACCCACCACCCTTTGGCATCATGAATCTTCTAAAAACCGTTTAATCTTTCCCAAAGGCAAGCCTGACTGCTTATAGTGGATTAACTTTAAATCAGGACAAGGCGACGAAGCCGCAGACAGTAC
>JVVZ01000193.1:0-1896 GCA_001062585.1 Neisseria meningitidis | reverse complement strand
TTTGAGCTAAGGCGAGGCAACGCCGTACTGGTTTAAAGTTAATCCACTATATCCGAAACGGTTTTCTCAAGCATAAAGGTCGTCTGAACCTTTCAGACGACCTTTTTTACAACAGAAAAACACATTATCCATCCTGCCTTATCCGATTTTATGAGCAAACAGCCCAACAGCGCAGATCCAGCCGAAATCCCGCAAGACCAAACCGTCCCGCGCAGCAATACCGACAACGCGCCGCGTTCCGCCATCCACCAGACGCTTTATTCCGCCGATACATTTGCCCAACACGATTATCTCGCGGGTAAAAAACTGCCCGACATCGCCCGTCCGCAAGCGGGGCAGACCAACTGGCTGCATTTCGTTGGCATCAACGACGCCGCGCTGCTCAAACACACGCTGGAGCCTTACGGCATCCACGAGCTGGTCATCGAAGACATCCTCAGCCGCAAACAACGCCCCAAAATCGAAGACTACGACAATTATCTGTTTATCGCCGCTCAGGTTTACCACTACACCGCCGCCGGCAAACTGAATTCCGACCAAGTGTATCTGATTATCGGCAAGGATTTCGTGTTGTCGTTCCAGCAAAAACCGCTGGGGCTGTTCAGCCAGCTGCGCCGCCAAATGAGCGAAAACCCGCGCGGCATCCTCGGTAAAAACACCGCCTTCCTCGCCTATTGCCTGCTCGACCGCATCGTGGACGACTATTTCATCGTTTTGGAAGAGTACAACAACCGCGTCGAAGCCATAGACAAATCCCTGTTTAAAAATGAAAACAGCGACATCCTCGGCAAAATCCACCGCCTCAAGCGCGACGCCGTCCGCCTGCGCCGCACGCTCTTGCCTTTACGCGACGTGTTCTATCAACTTGCCGTGCGTGTCGATTTCACCATTTTCAAAGGCGAATCCACCGTCTATCTGCGCGACGTTTACGACCACAACATGCAGCTTCTCGAATCGCTCGACGCCTCGCGCGACATGGTGTTGAGCATGATGGATATCTACCTTTCCTTCCAATCCAACCGCATGAATCAGCAAATGCGCGTCCTGACCGTCATCACCATCATCTTCATGCCGCTGACCGTTATCACCGGCATCTACGGCATGAACTTCGACAACATGCCTGAGCTGCATTGGCATTACGGCTATTTTATCGTTTTAGGTTTGATGCTGTGCATCATCGTCGGGCTGCTGATTTTCTTCTCGCGCAGAAAATGGTTATAAACCCATAAAAAAATCCAATTTCCGTATATTCATATATTAAATACAATCAGTAAGGTCGTCTGAAAACCATCCCAACCACTGAACGGCCGCCTGTCTAACACAAACATTCATTTTTAAAAGAGGAACACCATGGACCAAACCCGCCAGCTCCCTTCACACGAACTCATCATGTCCGAACTGATGATGCCCGACACCGCCAATTTCAGCGGCAACGTCCACGGCGGCGAACTTTTGCGCCTGCTCGACCAAGTCGCTTATTCCTGCGCCAGCCGTTACAGCGGTAATTATTGCGTTACACTGTCTGTCGATAAGGTTTTGTTTAAAGAGCCGATACACGTCGGCGACTTGGTAACCTTCTACGCCAGCGTCAACTACACAGGCAGAACCTCCATGGAAATCGGCATCCGCGTCGAAGCGCAAAACATCCGCACCGGCGAAGTGCGTCATACCAACAGCTGCTACTTCACCATGGTTGCAGTTGAAGACGGCAAACCCGTTCCCGTCCCGCCGTTGGAAATCACCACCGAACGCCAACGCTGCCGCTATGAAAAAGCCAAAAAACGCAAAGCCTTGAGCCTTCAGGCATCCGATGAAGCTTCTTGCGGATGCTGAAAACGGACGGATATAGTGGATTAACTTTAAATCAGGACAAGGCGACGAAGCCGCAGACAGTAC
>JVVZ01000019.1:0-4294 GCA_001062585.1 Neisseria meningitidis | reverse complement strand
ATAGGCGAAAAACAAGAAGGCACGGCCTGCCAGCGCGGGGTTCATAAAGTTTTTACCCGTACCGCCGAACACCTCTTTCGCAACCACCACGCCGAAGGTAATACCCAAGGCAGCCTGCCACAGCGGCAGCGTAGGCGGAACGATTAAGGCGAACAGAATCGAAGTTACGAAGAAACCCTCGTTGATTTCATGTTTGCGCACGGTGGCGAACAAAACTTCCCAGAAACCGCCGACGATAAATACGGTTGCGTAAATCGGCAGGAAGTAAATCGCGCCGAACAGCATTTTGCCCAACACGCCCGCTTCAGACGACATATTAATACCCAAAGCGTTGGCAAGGGCGTAATGCCAGTCGTTGGCGATGCTTTGTTGTAGCAAATCGGGCGTCAGCGCGCCGAATGCCTGCGCGCCGACGTTGTACATGCCGTAAAACATTGCGGGGAACAAAGCCAACCACACTAAAATCATCATGCGTTTGGAGTCGAGCGCGTCGCGGACGTGTGCCGCTTTGCGCGTTACCGCACCGGATGTGTAGAAAATCGTCGCCGCAGCTTCATAGAGGGCATACCATTTTTCATGTTTGCCGCCCGGCAGGAAGTGCGGTTCGATTTTTTCCAGAAAATGTTTCAAGCCCATAATCAGCCTTCCTTCTCAATGGTTTCCAGCACCTTGCGCAACAGCGGGCCGTATTCGTATTTACCCGGGCAGACGAAGCTGCACAAAGCGAGGTCTTCTTCGTCCAATTCCAAGCAACCCAAAGCCTGCGCGCTGTCGGTATCGCCGACGATTAAATCGCGCAAAAGCAAGGTAGGCAGGATGTCCAGCGGCATCACGCGCTCGTAAGTACCGATGGGAACCATAGCGCGGTCGCCGCCGTTGACGGCTGTCGTGAACTTGAAGAGTTTGTTTTTCAGGAAATGACCGAGGGTCGTACGCGTAATCGAGTATTTGTCCGGCTGCGGCGCAACCCAGCCGAACAGCTCTTTGCTGCGGCCTTCTTCGATAACGGAAATCTGATTGTGGTAGCGTCCCAAATAATCATGCGCGCCTTGTGCAATCGCGCCGTTCAATACCGAACCGGAAATCACGCGGTTGTCCGCGTCAACCAATTCGCCGGCGGTAAGTTGAGACACCTTCGCACCCAAAACGGTACGCAAGAGGCGCGGTTTGTTGACTTGCGGGCCGCCCAAGGCAACCACGCGCTCGGCGTTCAGACGACCTGTTACGAACAAACGTCCGATGGTAATCACGTCTTGATAATTGATGGTCCACACGGTTTTATTCGCACCGACAGGCTCGATGAAATGAATGTGCGTGCCGCTCAAACCCGCGGGATGCGGGCCGCCAAATTCATGTGTTTCGATGTTGGCAGCGTTTTCAGACGGCACGTCTGCGCCTGCTGCTTTACACACATGGATTTTGCGTTCGGTCAGACGGCTCAACACCAGCAAACCTCGTCTGAAATCCTCGGCGGCTTCTTTGATCACGACCACAGGGTCTGCCGCCAGCGGATTGGTGTCCATCGCATTGACGAAAATGGCGAACGGCTCGGCATCGACGGCGGGGATTTTGCTGAACGGACGGGTACGCAGCGCAGTCCACAAACCGGATTGAATCAGATTGCGGCGCACTTCTTCGCCGCTTAAGTTTGCCAACGCATCGGGCGCGTAGCGGGCGAACTCGATTTCGTCATCGCCGTCAACGGCAATCACAACCGACTGAAGCACGCGCTTTTCGCCGCGGTGAATCGCGGCGATTTTGCCGGAAGCCGGCGCAGTAAACACCACGCCCGGATTTTTCTTGTCTTCAAACAGCACTTGGCCTTTTTTGACGGCATCGCCTTCCTTGACTTTCATCGAGGGGCGCATACCGGCATATTCTTCGCCAAGCAACGCGACTTCGGTAATGGCCGGACCGTCGTAAACGGCTTGCTCCGGTCTGCCCGCGATGGGCAGGTCTAGGCCTTTTTTGATTTTAATCATAGATTTGCATTACTTGTGATGAGTTAAACAGAATAAAATGTTCCAACTTTTCAGACGACGTTTGAAATGGCAAAGCATGGGGGAGGTCGTCTGAAAGTAAAGCCTTACTTACGGAAAACAACAATTAAATGAAAACTGTAAAACGTTTGATTTTAGCAGGAACAGTCCGCCTTATGTCAGATTTACGCAGATTTTTTCCAGCTTCCTGCCCCGAATCCCGCGAAAATCAGCCCTCCAATAAAATCCAAGATATTGATGCCCCAAATTAATCCCTTCGAAACAAACGGCAGAATGCAAAAAGGTCGTCTGAAAACCGAATCAATAAGAATCAGGTTTTCAGACGACCTTTTGAAGTTTAGGAATCAGAACAACTGCCAAACGAAGAAAATCAGCGTATGCAGTATAAACAGCGGAATCAATACCCCCACCGACCACATCATATAACCGAAGAAAGTCGGCATCGGCACGCCGCGCTGCTCGGCAATCGCTTTAACCATAAAGTTCGGCGCATTGCCGATATAAGTGAGCGCGCCCATAAATACCGAACCCATGGATACTGCCAACAGCGAATGGAACAGATGCCCCGTCATCAGCGCCTGAGCATCGCCGCCCGCCATATTGAAGAACACCAAATAAGTCGGCGCATTATCCAAAAAGGCGGACAACAAACCGCTCATCCAGAAATACATCGTATTAATCGGATTACCCGAAGCATCATGCACCAATGATACCACCGAACCCAGCGCACCCGCCTCGCCTGCCTTCAAAATCGCCAAAACAGGGGAAATCGTAATGAAAATACCCAAAAACAGTTTGCCCACTTCAGCAATCGGGTCGAAATTGAATTCATTGCCCGCCCTGACCTGTTTGGGCGTAATCAGCAGCGAAACAACGGTCAGTACCAGCAAAATCACATCGCGCACCAAGTTTTGCAACGCATAGTGGCTGCCTAAAATCTCAAACCCCGGATGATCGGGCTTCCACAAGCCGGACAGCAAAACCGCACCGACCACGCCCGCCAGCAGCAGGAAATTCCATTTGCCGGCAATGCGCAAATCTTCATCGGCCTCCTCTTCCTGACGAATCTGTTCCACATTGGCTTCACGCGCGTGATAACGGCTGTCAATAATATAAAACACCAGCAACAGCACCACCGTACTGATCAATACGGGCATCAACATGTGTTTCACCGTCCACATGAAATCCACGCCCTTCAAGAAGCCTAAAAACAGCGGAGGATCGCCCAACGGCGTCAGGCCGCCGCCGATATTTGCCACCAAAAAAATAAAGAATATAACGACATGCACCTTATTCTTGCGGTAATGGTTTGCCTTCAGCAGCGGACGAATCATCAGCATTGCCGCACCGGTCGTCCCCATAAAGGAAGCCATCACCGTCCCCGCCGCCAGCAGCCCGGTATTCAGCTCAGGCGTACCATTGAGCTTACCCCAAACCAAAATCCCGCCCGAAATCGTATATAAAGCCAAAAGCAGAAGGATAAACGGGATATATTCCTCAACCAGCGCATGGGCAACCGTATGCACACCCGCCCCGAAACCGAACACAACGGCGAACGGAACCAAAAACAGCAGCGTCCAAAACGCTGTAATCTTGCCGAAATGGTGATGCCAGGTATGCGCGAAAAAGAGCGGCCCCAACGCGATAGACAAAAGAATCAACGCGAACGGCGCACCCCAAAACAGACTGAGCGTTGCGCCGTCAAAATCAGCGGCGTGAGACACAGCGGGAAGCAGGATGAGGGATAGAATTGGTAAGCGGCGCATTGTTTTTCCTTGTTTTTTTTTAGTTTTTCTTATGAACGAAAAGCCTAAACAAACACATCCGCACAATGCCGTGAAATCAAACAAAAACGTCTGCAACCAACCTTGGCATCAAGCGGCGGAGTGTTGCCATATGTAAACCTTGTTTGATTGTAAGTGAAAACCCTGCCCCAAACCAGTCAAAATAACCGACCGCCCTACCTTGTTTCTCAATATTCACTCCCCTATTCCACCATGTCTGCCGAATCAGATTTTCAAAATCCTTTTGAAAATAAAATGCTAGGTCAAAACAATGTAAACTATCAAAATATAACTTTAGATTTATTTTTCCAAACATTTACACTCAGCCCATTGGACAGGAAATTATCGACCGCCGAAATCCGCTTTCCACCCAAAGCAGCAAACCACAGGCAAGACAAGTCTACTACGGCAGTGCAACCCAAATGATCAATATAAAGCCGGTCAGCAATAGCAGACATATTATAGTGGATTAAATTTAAATCAGGACAAGGCGACGAAGCCGCAGACAGT
>JVVZ01000192.1:0-4209 GCA_001062585.1 Neisseria meningitidis | reverse complement strand
TCTTTGAGCTAAGGCGAGGTAACGCCGTACTGGTTTAAAGTTAATCCACTATAAATTATTCCCCGTCTTTAACCGGATAATCAGGCAAGTACACGTCGAAGCGGGTGCTTTTGCCCGTGTATTGGTAGGCGGGTTTTTCGCCGTTGAGAAACTCGCCGAGGCGCGGGCGTTTGACGACGACGCGTTTTTTGGCGACGGCGCGGGCGGCGGCAAGCAGCTCGGCCTCTTCTTGGGCGGCACCGACGACGCTGTGGAAATACGCCATTTCCTTTTTGACGGCGGCGGATTTTTGGCGTTCGGGGTACATGGGGTCAAGGTACACGATGTCGGGGCGCGATTGGGCGGCGAGTTCGCGCATCAATTCGACGGCGTTGCCATAATGGAAAGTCATGCGGCGGGCGATGTCTTGAATTTCAGGCGCTTGCAGTGCGCGTTCGAGGCCGTCGGCAAGCAGGCAGGCGACGGCGGGATGCTGCTCGAAAGTGTGGACGTTCAAACCGAGCGAGGCGAGGACGAAACTGTCGCGCCCGAGTCCGCCGGTACCATCCCAGACGGTCGGTTTGGTTGTGTGGTTGACCGCTTTAGCAATCAGCTCGCCGCCGCCTTTGGTGCGACGGTATTGGGCTGCACCGCCGCCGAAATCGACGCGGACGCGCCCCTTCTCCCCCGCGCGGCACAAGCTGACGCCCTCCGCATCGGCAAGCAGGTATTCGCCGCTGTCGGGCAGTTCGGACAAAATCGGAAGCTGGAATTGCCGCGTCAAAAGGCGGGCGTGTTCGGTGGCGGTGTCGTCGAGATAAATGGGCGTCATGGCGGTTGCGGGTCGGGGTCGTCTGAAAAGGGCGGATTATATAGTGGATTAAAATAAAAATGAGACAAGGCGGCAACGCCGTATCATTGCAATTTTAATCCACTATATCGGGAATCCGCTTGAAGCCGATATGGCTTCATCAATACGGATTTTATCCGTTCTTGGGACAAAGGTCGTCTGAAAATCGGATTTCGGGTTTTCAGACGACCTTTGCCGTTCTTTACGCACTGAATTTCCGTCCGTGTTCCATGTTCTGCCTTGCAGGTAAAGGGGAACGGTCAATGCGGCGCGGATAGAGGTTTTGGCTATATCCAAAGCATCAGGAGTTATTTAGCCTGCGTCAGCCCGTTTGTTAAAATCCGTCATTCTGCCGTTTGATTGAACGGCATTTTCCAATAGAAACAAACAATAACCATGACCCACACACAGCAAAAATCCCCCAACCTTTGGCTGGTAATCGCCGCTGCCGCCGCCATCCTGCTGATTACCATCGGCATGCGCATGACTATGGGGCTGTTTGTCCGCCCCGTCGTCGATTCTACCGAGCTGAGTATCCAAGAGTTCAGCCTGATTATTGCTGTTTTCCAGTTGATGTGGGGCGTGTCCCAGCCGCTTTCCGGCGCGCTTGCCGACCGCTTCGGCGCGTTTAAGGTTTTGGGCGGCGGCGCGTTGCTGTTGGCTTGCGCCTGCCTGATGGTGCCACAGATGCCGACTTATTGGGGGCTGATGCTGGCAATCGGGCTGCTTTTTGCATTCGGAACGGGCGCGGGCGGTTTCTCCATCATCATGGGGCAGGTCGCGGCGAAAGTGCCGCCGCACAAACGCGGTTTGGCTTCGGGGCTGGTCAACGCGGGCGGTTCGGCGGGGCAGTTTCTGTTTGCGCCGCTGGTGCAGGGTTTGCTGGTGTTGCCCGCCGTCGGCTGGATGGGGACGTTTTATGTTTGGGGCGGGATCGCGCTTTTAATCCTGCCGATTTCGTGGTGGCTGGCGGGCGGCAAAAACGCTGTCGCCACGCACCACACGTCGTCTGAAAACGGGCAATCGCTGGGGCAGGCAGTCAAAGCGGCGTTTAAAGACCGCAGCTACATCCTGCTGCACTTAGGCTTTTTTACCTGCGGTTTCCACATTGCGTTTTTAGTGACCCACCTGCCCAACGAAATCGCGCTCTGCGGCCTGCCCGCTTCGGTCGCTTCGACTTCGATTGCGATTATCGGCTTGGCGAACATCGCGGGCTGTATTTTTTCGGGCTGGTGTACGGGGCGGTTTTTGGGCAAATACGTTTTGTTCGGACTCTACGCCTCGCGCGTGGCGATGGTGCTGATCTACCTTGCCGCCCCGAGAACCGACGTCAATTTCTACATTTTTGCCGCCGCGCTGGGCTTCACTTGGCTCGCTACCGTCGCTCCGACCGCTGCGATTACGGGCAAACTGTTCGGCACGCGCTATCTGGCGACGCTGTTCGGACTGACGATGTTGAGCCACCAAATCGGCGGCTTTTTAGGCTCGTATATCGGCGGCATCGTGATTTACCGGTTCAACGATTACGGCTGGATGTGGTATGCCGACGCGGTGTTGGCGGGGATGGCGGCTTTGCTGAACTTGCCGATACGCGAAAAGAAAGCGGCGTAAACCGCTGCGACGCAACCAAGACAGGTCGTCTGAAAATCGGATTTCGGGTTTTCAGACGACCTTTTTTCGCCGTTACATCAAGTCAGCTCAAAAGAGGCGTGGGCGAAGCGGCAAAATCGGCTAGAATAGGCTCGGGAAACCGGAGGTTCGGCGACAGGCTGTTTGAAACCGTCAACCGCCTACATTCCGCCCCGCCGCGCACCGTCCGCCACCCCGTCCGTAACGTTTTCGAGTGGAATACATGAATCGTTGGTTTTACACGCAATTATGGCGCATCGCGCCGCCGCTTATCCGCCACTATCTCAAAAAGCGCGCCGTCAAATCGCCTGCCTATCTCTACCATTGGGGCGAGCGTTTCGGCGAACCGTTTGACCGGCCTGTTCAGCGTCCGATTTGGGTGCATGCCGTATCGGTCGGCGAAACCCGCGCCGCGCAGCCTTTGGTGGAAGCCCTGCGCCGCCATTTCCCCGACGCGCCGCTGCTCATGACCCAAATGACGCCGACCGGACGCGCTGCCGCGAAAGAACTGTTCCCCGACGCGCAATGCCGTTACCTGCCTTACGACAAACCCGAATGGGTCGCCCAATTCCTGAAGGAACACCGCCCCCTGTTCGGCGTACTGATGGAAACGGAAATCTGGCCCAACCTCATGCACGCCTGCGCCGACGCGCACGTCCCCCTGTTTCTCGCCAACGCCCGCCTGTCTGAAAAATCGCAGCGCGGCTATTTGAAAATCCGCAACCTGTTCGAGCCTGCGCTGCAAACCTTAAGCGGCTGTTTCGCGCAAACCGCCGAAGACGCGGAGCGGCTGCACTTGATCGGCGCGTCCAACGTCCATGTCTGCGGCAACACCAAATACGATATTTCCCCGCCCGAACGGATGCGCGCGCTGGCGGCAGCCTTCCGCGAACGCATAGGCACGCGCCCCGTCGCCGTCTGCGCCAGCACCCGTTTTTACAAAGACCAAGACGAAGCGGCGCTCTTGCTCGAAGCGTGGAAAAAATATGCCGGCGATGCCTTGCTGGTCGTCGTTCCGCGCCATCCGGAGCGTTTTCAGACGACCTTTGAAACGGCGCAGGCATTGGGTTATACCGTTCAAAAACGCAGCGACAACCTGCCGGTTTCCCGACAAACCCAAGTCTGGGTGGGCGACAGCATGGGCGAACTCTTTGCCTACTACCTCAGTTCGGATGTCGCCTTTGTCGGCGGCAGCCTCGTGGACAGCGGCTGTCAAAACATCATCGAGCCGATAGCCTGCGGCATTCCGACCGTGTTCGGCTTTTCCACCTACAACTTTGCCGCTGCCTGCCGCAGCGCGTTGGAAGCCCAAGCGGCGGTGCAGGTGCAGAATGCGGACGAATGGCGCACCTTCGTCTCAGCCTGTTTGGAAAACCCGAGCGAGCGCAGCCATTTCGCCCAACAGGCGGCACGCTTCGTCGCCGGCCATCAAGGCGCCAGCCGTCGGATGGCGGACGAAATCGCCGCGTCTGTGCGCCATCTGACACACGAAAAAGCTTAAAGACAAAACAAAGCTTGTCCACAAACGAAAGGTCGTCTGAAAACCCGAATTTAGGTTTTCAGACGACCTTTTTGTCTTGTGGACGGATTGCCGCGAATCAGGCGGCGTTGCCCGCACTGCCCTGACGGCAAGCCATTCCGCCTTATAGTGGATTAAAATTGCAATGATACGGCGTTGCCAACGTCCTTATGTACTAACCCGTACACGGCGGGCGTTGCCGCCTTGTCTCATTTTTATTTTAATCCACTAT
>JVVZ01000191.1:0-646 GCA_001062585.1 Neisseria meningitidis | reverse complement strand
TCTTTGAGCTAAGGCGAGGCAACGCCGTACCGGTTTAAAGTTAATCCACTATAACATCCGCAACACAAACACAAGAAAGAGACTCAAAATGAAAGAATTGATCAAACTCGCCGCTGCATCGCTGATCGGTATGTCCGGTCTGACCGCCGGCGCGACCCACATCGCCGACAATATGCGTACCGCGATTAAAAAATAAGCTCTGGCTGTTTTAACTCCCCAAGCTGTCGGAAGTCAAAGCAAAGGTCGTCTGAAAAGTTTCAGACGACCTTTTTTGATTGGGTCGGGTTTCGGGAAAGGGCGATTTCAAAACGGGCGCAGCCGTATCGGGAAAACGGTTTTCTTTTGGTCTGTCGGGGAAGCATGGTTTGCGGACTGTATGCCGCGCATCCGAAAGCTGCTCCTTCCCATTCTTTTGCTATCGGGTGGAGGAAAAGACAAACCTGTCCGTCATGTTGAAAAGGGGTCGTCTGAAACTTTTCAGACGACCCCTTGGCATTGAATCGGGTGTTCAGGCAAAGGTTGAACCGAATAAAAAACCGACTATCCGTTTCGTCGCGGATGATCGGTTTTATAGTGGATTAACTTTAAACCGGTACGGCGTTGCCTCGCCTTGCCGTACTGTCTGCGGCTTCGTCGCCTTGTCCTG
>JVVZ01000190.1:0-16962 GCA_001062585.1 Neisseria meningitidis | reverse complement strand
ACTGTCTGCGGCTTCGTCGCCTTGTCCTGATTTAAATTTAATCCACTATAAATAAAAACCGGGCAGATATCCAAAAGACATCTACCCGGTTTTATTGCATCACTTAATAACGCAAATTACTACCCACGCCATCCATAATGCGAGGCGTTATGAAAATCAACAATTCGCGTCGTTCTTCTTTCTTGGCTCGTGATTTAAACAAGTTTCCTACTACAGGAATATCACCAAGCAATGGAACTTTATTGATGGTATCGCTATTGTCCTCTTCATAGATACCACCAACGATCAAAGTGCCACCATCTTCAACCATAGCCTGAGTATTCAAGTTCTTAGTCTGAATACACTTGGTTATCAAAGAATCTACAGTACAGTCGACCGGGGTATCTTTAGTGATCTTAACGGTCATAATAATTTGACCATCCGGAGTTACATTAGGAGTAACTGTCAGACCCAAAACCGCTTTTTTGAATGAAACCGAAGTCGCACCGCTTGAAGAAGCTTCTTGGTAAGGAATTTCGGTACCGGATTCAATCGTAGCTTCTCGACGATCCTGAGTCAGAACGCGAGGATTAGAAATGGTTTTGCTCTTACCAGTTGCTTCAGAAGCAGAGATTTCCAAACCTAATGCACCAGATGACAAGGCTCGTACTAAAGCGATACTGTTCGTCGCCGCTGTAGCAGGCAAACTTACGTTAGGCTGCAAAGACCAAGTTGGATAAGCAGACTCTCCGCGGAACACTGAGGCGTTAGTATTGTGGTTATTCTGAGCACTTGACCAATCATTACCCCAAGAGTTTCTTCCTCTTGCACCAGCAGCACCAAACTTAACGCCCAAATCGCGTGAGAATCCATCTTTTGCTTCTACAATGCGCGCTTCAACCATAACTTGGCGTGTAGGAACATCCAACTCATCAATCAATTTACGGAATTTCTCGATGACGTTCCGATTATCTGTAACAATCAAGGTATTCGTTGCGGGGTCAATCAAAGCACTGCCTCGGCCGCTCAACAAGGTATTGCGACCATTGGAATTGCTACTTCCATTATCTTCCAAACGAAGGATTTTGCGGAACTCCTCCACATTTTTATATTTCAATTGGAAGGTTTGCGAATACAAAGGACCAAGCTCTGCAATTTCTTTTTCTGCTTGCAAGAAGGCCTTATCCTTCGCCAACAATTCATCACGTGGAGCAATATTGATGATATTACCTTGACGACGCATATCCAAATTACGGGCTTGCATTACCAAGTCCAATGCCTGATCCCAAGGCACATCCTTGAGGGATAAAGTCATCTTACCATTTACCGTATCGCTAGCCACAATATTGACGCCTGACTCTTTTGCAAGAATCTGCAGAATAGTACGAACTTCAACATCTTGGAAATCTAGAGAAATTTTACGACCATTGAAAGATTTATTTGCATTACCACCATTCAAACCACGTGACTCCGTATCAGCGGCTTTAGGTAAAATTTCAAAAGTAAAATGCCCTGCTGCCGGCTTAGTACGAACTTCCCAGTTTGCACTATTTCGAATAATCAGCTGAGTATCATTACCGATGCGTTTTAAAGTGATATTTTTTACCGGTGTATTAAAATCGCCTACATCCAAACTACGTTGTGCTTGTGTTGGCAACGGATAGTTTTTCAATGTAATGATGACACGATCACGCTGTTGTTTAATATCAGGCTGTCCAGTAAAAGCCGGAACGCTTAATTCAACAATACCTGAATTGCGCGAGCCTTTACGGAAGTCGATATTAGCGGAATTAGCGACTTGCTTTGCTTTTTCTGACGGAACAGAATCCTGCATAGAAGGCTTATTATTTGATACAGACATTGCAGAATTTCGGTCAGCTGACTCACTAACAAAAACCCAAACTTCATTACCATGAATTTCAGTATTATATTGGGCAGTTTTATTCAAACCCAACACAATACGGGAACGGTCATTATTTTGTGCCGCCGTAATCTGATTTAATAACGGATCGGCATACTCCAATACTGATTGAGGCAACCGAATAGTAGTGTTAGCAAAATCAAGTGCAATTCTAGCTGGAGCCGAAGTAACAAAACCGCTCGGACTGGTTACATCACGATCAAAACGGATTTTGATAATTTTTTGACTATCAGGAAGAGTAGATACATTAATATCAGTAATATTACCTGCAAAAGCAGTTTGCACAGCCATGGCTACGCCAATACTGGCAAAAAATTTTGTCATGTGCTTAGTTTTCATAAAGTGAGACCCCTTAATTAATTTGGAATTGCGGCAGATTCGCTTCGAGATTCAGCTGTCGAAGCACCACTTGAACCTTCATCTGACTGTGTACTTAACGGCAATTCAGCCTTTCGATATATCCAGTTACCAGAACTGTCTTCTATTAATTCAGTCAAAGTAATTTTATCCTCAGTAATCGTTTGGATTTTACCGTAATTCTGACCGATATAGTTGCCCGGCATAACGGTATAAACATGTCCATTTACATCGATAAAACCAGATGTCTTATTATTACCACGCAGAATACCGACATAACGCATATTTTCCAAACTAAATGCTTCCAATGTCTCTTTCTGACGATTCAAATTAGGAGCATTATTCCCCTTGGGTGCATTTTCCAAACGTCGATAGTCAAACGCATTTAACCCATTATATGCCGGAGGGGTATATGCAACTGGCGGAGTAATCGTCGGTGCTTGAAATGGAGTAACCTTAATTTTAGCTTCATCTTGCGTCTGTTTTATCCACATATTTAAATCATCATGGGTGGGGGAACATGCTGCTAAAGACAAAACACCTACGAGTAAGATAGTATTTTTCATGATTTCCCTAATAACTTTTATTTATTGTCAACTTCAGCACCATTCTGCGCATCACTTCCGTTAGCCTGTGCCTCCTTCTGTTTGGCTGCAAGCTCGGCAGCAACTTCTTCTGCAGGACGAGCCTTATAAGTTGTTGCAGTGGCACTCAGTGTCAAAATATCACTTTTGCCCTCTTTACCACTTTTTCCGTCTGCTGCTTGGGAGAGCTTCAGAGATTCCAAAGTAATGATTCGCGATAAACCTCCGACATCACGAGCAAACTGGCTAATCTGATTATGCTTACCCGTAATGGAAATTTCATAGGGTAACTTTTGAATTGGACCATCATTAACCGGAGCTTGAGGCACAACACTATCCAACCGCAAACCATTAGCGGATCCAGCCTGATGCAATTCTTGGATTAAATTAGGAATTTCGGCATCTGTCGGCAGTTGTTTCAACAAAACATCAAAAGCTGAACGGATAGACGCCAACTCCTCCTGAAGATTATGCAAATTAACAGCCTCAATACTTTTTTTCGTATATGTTTCCTTTAGTTCGGCTTCTTTAGCTTCCTGCGTAGAAAGTGTTTCGAGTTGCTCTTTGAAAATACCAACATATCCTATTGCCAAGACCCCCGCTATTGCCAACCCTGCGATAAATAACTTAGCAGGCATATTTAACAAATAGAGGTTTTGGATATCAATATTTTTTGCTTTACTTACAGACATTTATTTTACCTCTTGCTTCTGTTCGCCAGTTTCAGTCGTGTTCGCGGCTGGATTTTGTACGGGTACTGATGGATGACCTGAATTATTCAACAAAACCTTCAGAGTAAATTCTTGATAATTATCAATTTTCTTAATACTCAAAAGTTCTGGCTGAGCAAAAACCCCGGTACTTGGTAAAGAACGCATAAACATTGCAATCTTATTATCACTACTTGCTCGACCCGTAATTTTGTAAGATGTCGAACTTTCTGCTTCCAACGCTGTCAGATAAGAGTTATCGGGAGTAACTACATTTAAGCTGTCGATGATATAGGCAGCCTGTGAACGTTTTTCCTGTAACTCTTCTACTTTTTGTTTTTTTGATAGGAAATTTTCTTTTTCTTGCTGCAGTTTTAGAATTTCTCCCAAAGCTTTATCCAGCTTTTCAATTTCCTTCCCTAGAAGGGCATTACGGTCTTCCTGTCTGCTGATTGCATTATTAATTGTCAAATATGTCAACACAAGCAGACCTGCACCTATCAATAACGCCGAAAGCATTAATACTTTAAATTGTTGCTTTTTGCGCTGTTTGATTTCTTCCCTATAAGGAAGAAGGTTAATTTTAACAAATTCGATCATATTACAATCCCCTTAATGCTAATCCGAATGCTAATGTTAAAGACGGTGCATCAATTTGCAGCTGCGGCAAATCAATTTTATTGTTTCGTTCAGCATATAAAACCGGGTGAATACACTGTGTCGCAGTATTGGTTTGAGAAAAAATACTTTCTGCCAATCCAGCCTGTTGCGATGCAAACCCAGTTAATAAAATATGTTTAATGTTTGAGAAGGTCTCTGTCGTCTGCGTAGTGTAGTAAAACTGCAATACACGTTGGATTTCTTGCGCTACCTGAACGTTAAAGCGATCTGCGACTTGGGTCTGATAATCAGATGGTTTGCTGGATGAAGCTATCATCTGCGCCGCTTTTTCTTCTGTCACTTGATAAGTACGCTGAATCAGTTGATTCAACTGTTCCGTACTGACAGGAGTCTCTTGTTTATACAAAATCTGTCCGTTTTGCATCACCAATGCGTACATTTGGGTAGCATGAATGCCAAATACGGCAACTTTTTCATTAGTCAATTCAGGTGCATGATTATTAATCCAAAAAGCATAGGCATTTCTCTGAGCCAAAAGATCCAAATCTAAGGCAGACAGATCAAGCCCTGCATTTTCAAACATTTCAATAACAGGCTCAATATCGTCTTTTCTAGCTGCTACGGTTGTAATCTGCTGCCCCGCTGGGGAAACGGATACGCCGGTCACCTGATAGTCATAACTCATTTCATCAATAGGACCGATTGCTGAAATTTCAGATTCAGCAAACTCGTCCAAATCAAGTTCGGTATCGCGAGGGTTGTAAGTTATGTTCTCTATTGTTGCCAAGCTTTGTGGTACAGCTGCAACAAAGTTCTTACAAGAACTGCGCAATTGCGTATAAGTATGTTGCAAATAGGTGACAAGTTGGTCGTAATCTTGGATTTTGTTACCTTTTACAATATTTTTAGGTAATTTGGTAATAACGTATTTTTCTAGCTGAATTTGGTTTAAACTACGGCCTGTCAGCTGAACCATCTTAATGGCATGCTGGCTGATGTCGATGCCGATAGCGGCTCGGTTGCTTAACCCTCCGGAAGCTTTACTTGCCTTGCTGGTTTTGCTTTTAGGGCTTTTTGATAAGCTAATCATATAATTTCCCTGTATTGTTAGGAGTGAGTAACTGTTTCGATATCCGTAAAGGATTTCTTTTTCTTTGCACAGTAAATACTGTGTTTCACAGAAATCGGTTTCTATTTTACTTTATTTAATGCCAGTGATGGCAAAAATTATTACTTAGTCATGATTAAAAAGATTATAACGACCTGTCTTGGTTTGATATTAGG
This sequence comes from Neisseria meningitidis, assembly GCA_001062585.1. Classification (GTDB taxonomy): domain Bacteria; phylum Pseudomonadota; class Gammaproteobacteria; order Burkholderiales; family Neisseriaceae; genus Neisseria; species Neisseria meningitidis_D. Next base: position 11,506 of record JVVZ01000190.1, on the reverse strand, counting down.
ATTGGCACTCTTCGGTGTCGGCTTGCTCGCTATTGCGATTTTGGTCACATACCCCAAGTTGCCTGCTCTTGATTCTTTACAACACTACCAACCCAAAATGCCCCTCACAGTATATTCTGCCGATGGTCAGATTATTGGGGTTTACGGTGAACAGCGCCGGGAGTTTACAAAAATTGGAGATTTTCCAAAGGTTTTGAAAGACGCTGTTATTGCCGCAGAAGATAAACGTTTCTATGAGCACTGGGGCGTAGACGTAGTAGGCATTGCCCGTGCCGCTATCGGCAACGTAGTCGCAGGCGGTTTGCAATCAGGTGCCAGTACCATTACTCAACAGGTAGCAAAGAACTTCTACTTGAGTAACGAGCGTACATTTACCCGCAAATTCAATGAAGCCCTATTGGCCTATAAAATCGAACAGACGCTTAGTAAGGATCAGATTTTAGAACTGTATTTCAACCAAATCTATTTGGGTCAACGGGCGTACGGTTTTGCCTCTGCCGCTCAAATCTATTTCAACAAAAACGTGAAAGATTTGACTTTGGCTGAAGCATCCATGCTGGCAGGCCTACCTAAAGCGCCTTCAGCGTATAACCCCATCGTTAACCCCGAGCGCGCTAAACAGCGCCAAGCCTACATCCTGCGAAACATGCAGGAAGAAAATATGATTACTGCACAACAACGCGATCAAGCTTTGAAAGAAGAGCTGCATTATGAACGTTTTGTGCAAAACATCGACCAAAACGCTTTGTATGTTGCTGAAATGGCACGCCAAGAGTTGTATGAAAAATATGGCGAGGACGCATACACCCAAGGCTTTAAGGTCTACACAACCGTCAATACCGCCAACCAACGTGTTGCTACTGAAGCCCTTAGAAAAGCGTTGCGTAATTTCGACAGAGGCAGCAGTTATCGCGGCGCAGAGAACTACATCGACCTCAGCAAAACTGATGACGTAGAAGAAACGATCAGCCAATATCTTTCTACTTTATATACGGTTGACAAAATGGTTCCGGCCGTTGTCTTGGAGGCCTCTAAAAAAGGAGTTCTGATTCAACTACCTAGCGGAAAAAGATTCAATCTGAACAGCTACGCGCTCGGCTTTGCAGCCCGTGCAGTCAACAACGAAAAAATGGGAGACGACCGTATTCGTCGCGGTTCCGTTATCCGTGTCAAAGGTGGCGGCAACAATTGGTCTGTCGTTCAAGAACCCCTATTGCAAGGTGCTCTGGTTTCATTAGATGCAAAAACAGGTGCCGTGCGTGCATTGGTCGGCGGTTATGACTTCCACAGCAAGACATTTAACCGTGCCACCCAAGCCATGCGCCAACCAGGTTCTACCTTTAAGCCTTTCGTATACTCTGCGGCACTCGCCAAAGGCATGACAGCATCCACCATGATTAATGACGCACCACTCTCCCTGCCGGGTAAAGGTGCCAATGGTTCTGCTTGGAATCCTAAAAACTCAGACGGCCGTTATGCAGGCTATATCACCCTGCGCCAAGCATTGACCGCCTCTAAAAACATGGTTTCCATCCGAATCTTGATGTCCATCGGTATTGGATACGCGCAACAATACATCCAACGTTTCGGCTTCAAACCGTCCGAAATCCCTGCCAGCCTGTCTATGGCGCTTGGTACCGGTGAAACAACACCATTGCGTGTCGCTGAAGCATATAGCGTCTTTGCCAATGGCGGTTACAAAATTTCCGCATACGTCATCGACAAGATTTATGACAGCGAAGGTCGTCTGAAAGCACAAATGCAACCTCTTGTTGCAGGCGAAAACGCTCCTCAAGCCATCGACCCGCGTAACGCATACATCATGTACAAAATCATGCAGGACGTTGTCCGTGTCGGTACTGCGCGAGGTGCCTCCACACTTGGCCGTTCCGATATCGCCGGTAAAACCGGTACGACGAACGACAATAAAGATGCATGGTTCGTTGGATTCAACCCAAGTATTGTCACTGCCGTATACATCGGCTTCGACAAACCGCGCAGCATGGGCCGCGCAGGTTACGGCGGCACGATTGCCGTTCCAGTCTGGGTAGATTACATGCGCTTCGCGCTCAAAGGCGTAGAAAACAAAGGCATGAAAGCACCGGCAGGTATCGTGAACAGCGGCGGCGAATACTATATGAAAGAACGCATGACCACCAGCTCCGATATCACTTTGGACAATAGCGGTACCGTTCCACGCCCTGCACAACAACCTTCCCGACAACAACGCCCGGCCAATGCCAACACTGCCGCAACGCCTGATAGCGATCGGGATGGCGGAGACCGCGGTCGCGGTGATTTGCAAGAAACGCCGGTACAGCCAAGCAATGTTAACAATCGACAATTAGACTCACTGTTCTAATTACACCGGTCAAAAGGTCGTCTGAAACCCGAATCAGGAATTTCAGACGACCTTTTTATATATGGCAGCACAATCTCAATTCATTGTCATGTGAAACAAGATGGAAAAATTCACTTTAAACCGATACAGCATTGCCTCATCCGAGCCTAAAGCGGAGAGTTTCCCCAAATGCTAAAAAACCAGTTTCATGTCATCTGCACTGCTCATCAAACTTATCCCCTACCCCTTGATTTCAAATTACCTCACCACGCTAGATTCCGCCCCTTCCACTCACTCCATCAATCAAACGAATAGTGGATTAACTTTAAACCAGTACGGCGTTGCCTCGCCTTGCCCTGATTTAAAGTTAATCCACTATAAAAACAACAAGGTCGTCTGAAACATGATCCAACATTTTCAGACGACCTTTTCGGATTTATCTATTTCAAAGCAACATACACGGCAGTAAGACGATTTTGTTCCCTCACCCTGCAAGACAATAAACGGATTTGCGTCCCGTCAATGCAGATAATACTACGACCGATTACAATGACTCGGAATTTTCTGGATTTCCGATATTCAAGTTGTCCATTTCTTCTTGATGCGTAGCAAACCATTCTCCAACGACTTGGTTGACTTCTTCTATGCCTTGCTTTTTAAGGCTGGAGAACAGTTGTACGCTGATGCGTTGACGGGTCATATAGGGCTTGAGCGATTTTTTGACTGCGCCTAAAGTTTTGATTTGCTCGTTTTTCGACAGCTTGTCGGCTTTCGACAACAAAATATGCACAGGGCGGCCGGTGATGTGGAAAAAGTCCAGCATCCGCAAATCCAGCTCTTTCAATGGGTGGCGCGCATCCATAATCAACACCAAGCCGATGAGCTGGCGCCGTTGTTGGAGGTAGTCGCCCAAGAGTTTGACCCAATGCGTGCGGATGGCTTCGGGAACTTGTGCATAGCCGTAACCCGGCAAATCGACCATAAAGCTGCCGTTGCTCAATTCGAAGAAATTGATGTGTTGGGTCCGTCCCGGCGTTTTGGAAACGTAGGCGAGCCGGACATGGTTGGTCAGGGTATTGATCGCGCTGGATTTGCCTGCGTTGCTTCGTCCGACAAATGCGATTTCTGCGGGTGTGTCGGGCAGGTCTTTGAGATGGTTGACGGTGGTGAAGAATTTGGCGTTCTGAAAGAGGTTCATCCGTATTTCCTTGTTCCCTGAGACGGAGTGGCAGAATTTGCCGTGTCCATGTTGCGAAACATGGTAGTAATTTAATGTAAATCTAGTATAGAATAGCACGTTTATAGAATTATCGGTTTTTATCGGGTAAAATTTATCCGGCGTTTTGAGTATAAAAAAGGCATTGTCGCGGTATGCAATGCTGTAATCAGGAGCACTCCATGAAACGATTGACTTTAGCGGCCTTGGTTTTGGCTGCCGGCGCGGCTGTCGCTGCCCCGAAAGCGGATATTGCAAAAGGCAAAGAAGTGGCTACTACCATTTGTGCGGCATGTCATGCGGCGGACGGCAACAGCGGCATCGCCATGTATCCAAAGCTCGCTGCGCAACACAGTGCCTATATCTACCGTCAAACCTTGGATATTAAAGAAGGCAAACGTACAAACGGTTCCGCCGCTGTGATGAAACCTATGGTGATGAACCTGTCCGAGCAAGACATCCTGAATGTATCCGCATTCTATGCCAAACAACAGGCCAAATCCGGCGAGGCAAACCCGAAACAAAATGATCCTGTTTTGGGCGGTAAAATCTACCGAGGCGGTTTGGTGGATAAAAAAGTTCCTGCCTGTATGTCCTGCCACGGTCCCAGCGGCGCGGGTATTCCGGGCGGCGGTACCGAAATCGGCGCATATCCGCGCTTAGGCGGCCAACATATGTCTTATGTGGTCGATCAAATGAAGGCATATAAATCCGGACAACGCAAAAACGCGATTATGGAAGATATTGCCAAACGCCTGACCGAAGAAGAGTTGAATGCGGTTTCCAACTTCATCCAAGGTCTGCATTGATTCCTATCAATCCGTCTGTTTGCGGATGATGTGAATATCAAGGTCGTCTGAAAACGCTTGCCCTTGGGCAGTTGTTTTCAGACGACCTTGTGCGATGGTATGCCGCCGCTTTTGAGGCAATAAGTATTTTCAAATGGCAGCCTTTGGCTTTTTGCCCCATCATGTCTATTTTTTGTGCCGTTCGATAATCGGGCCTCTTCCGAATCCCGACCATCCCCGTATTCTTTATCAAATCAAACCGCTATGAGCAAATCCTCTTCATCCGTCCCCCTTATCCACAAACCTTGGTTCGCTTTTTTAAGCTCCATGCGTTTTGCCGTTGCCTTGCTCAGTCTTCTGGGCGTCGCTTCGGTTATCGGGACGGTGTTGCAGCAAAACCAGCCGCAGGTCAATTATGTTGTGAAATTCGGTCCGTTTTGGTCGCAGATTTTCAACTTTTTAGGCTTGTACGATGTTTATGCGTCCGCTTGGTTTGTGGTCATCATGATGTTTTTGGTGATATCGACCAGCTTGTGCCTGATTCGCAATGTTCCGCCTTTTCTCCGCGAAATCAAATCGTTCCGTGAAAACGCCAAAGAAAAATCATTAGCGGCGATGCGCCATTCGACTGTGTTGGAAGGCAAGATGTCGTCTGAAATTGCCCGGCGTTATCTCGAAGTACAAGGCTTCAGCTGCAAAACCGTAACGCGCGAAGACGGATCGGTTTTGGTTGCCGCCAAAAAAGGGGCGATGAACAAGTGGGGCTACATTTTTGCCCATACCGCGCTGATTGTGATTTGCTTGGGCGGCTTGATAGACAGCAACCTCCTACTGAAAATCGGTATGCTGACCGGACGCGTCGTGCCGGACAATCATTCCGTCTATGCCAAAGACTTCAAACCGGAAAGCATTTTGGGTACGTCGAACCTGTCGTTCCGCGGCAATGTGAACATTACCGAAGGGCAAAGCGCGGACGTGGTCTTCCTCAATGCCGACAACGGGATGCTGGTTCAGGATTTGCCGTTTGAAGTGAAGCTGAAGAAATTCCACATCGACTTTTACAATACCGGGATGCCGCGTGATTTTGCCAGCGATTTGGAAATTACCGACAAGGAAAGCGGCAAAAAATCGGAACACACCATCCGCGTCAACCATCCGCTGACGCTGCACGGCATCACCATCTATCAAGCGAGCTTTGCCGACGGGGGATCCGATTTGAAGTTCAAAGCCTGGAATTTGGGCAATCCCAGCCGCGAGCCGGTAACGCTCAGGGCGACATCTATGCGCGACTTCCCGCTCGACATCGGCAATACGTCCTACAAACTGGAGTTTGACCAATTCACGTCTATGAACGTGGAAGACATGAGCAAGTCGTCTGAAAAAGAGCAAACCCTGCAATCAGCGATTAACGACGTGCGCGCCGTCTCTCAAGAAGACAAAAAATACACCAACATCGGCCCATCCGTTGTTTACCGAATCCGCGACAAAGCGGGTCAGGCTGTCGAATATAAAAACTATATGCTGCCCGTCAAGCAGGATCAGGATTATTTCTTCATCACCGGTACGCGCACAGGTCTGGAACAGCAATACCGTTGGCTGCGCATTCCTGCCGATAAGACTTTCAAACCCGACACCTTCATGGCGATGCGCGAACTCTTGAAAGACGAAGCCGCACGCAAAGCCGTCATCCGCAACGCGACCTTGAACGCGCCCGACAACATCCGCGAGCAATTCACCCTTGCCGCCGAAAACACCTTGGGCATTTTTGCGAAAGGCGGCTATTTGGCGTTGGACGAATTTATCACCAAAAACATCCCCAAAGCGCAGCAGGAAAAAATGCAGGGATATTTTTACGAAATGCTGTTCGGCGTCATGAACGCCGTATTGGAAGAAACCATCCAAAAATACAAGCTGCCCGCATGGCCTCAAGACGAAGCGCGCAACCGCTTCCTGCTGCACAGCATGGACGCCTATACCGGCCTGACCGAATACCCCGCCCCCATGCTCCTGCAACTGGACGGCTTTGAAGAAGTCCGCTCCTCCGGCTTGCAAATGACCCGTTCGCCCGGTGCATTTTTAGTCTATTTAGGCTCTGTTTTGCTGGTTCTCGGCACGATATTTATGTTCTACATCCGCGAGAAACGCGCGTGGGTTCTGTTTTCAGACGACCGCATCCGCTTTGCCATGTCTTCCAGCCGCAACGAGCGCGACCTGCAAAAAGAGTTTCCGCAACATACACAAAGCCTGCAACGACTGGCGAAAGATTTGAACCATGACGCATAACCATAATCCCCTACCCGAACACGAGCTGCTGACGCACAAATCGTTCCTCAAGTCCCTGAACACGGTCGACTGCCTATTCGCCCTCCTGACCGCAGCCGGCGCATTCTTCGCCCAAACCCGCATTCAGCACGCCATGGACATCTACGAAATGGTGATTTTGTGGGCAAGCGCAGGCATTACCGTCTTTTTAGGCTGGTTTTTCAAACCCATGCGCTGGTTTGCCCCCTTGTGTGCCGTCCTCGCATACGGCGCCGTCATGCTCTACGATGGCGACATCACACACGCCGACGGCTTCCTGCTCAAATACTTCCTCAGCAGCCAGTCCGCGATTATGTGGCAATGCGCCTTCGTCTTCTTCGCACTCTTCGCCTACATCACCGGCGCCGTGCTGGCACAACGCAAAAACGTCGCCACCAACACCCTGCTCGGCATGGGTTCCGTATTCGCCTGGGTGTCCGCCGTCGCAGGCTTTACCGGACTTTTAGTGCGCTGGCACGAAAGCTACCTCCTGCGCCCTGACGCAGGACACATCCCCGTTTCCAACCTCTACGAAGTCTTCATCCTCTTCCTCGTCATCACCGCACTGATGTACCTCTACTACGAAGCCCGTTTCGCCGTACAAAAACTCGGCGGCTTCGTCTTCAGCTTCATGGCGATCGTCGTCGGCTTCGTCCTTTGGTACAGCTTTTCCCGCGAAGCACACACCATCCAACCCCTGATTCCCGCCCTGCAATCATGGTGGATGAAAATCCACGTCCCCGCCAACTTCATCGGCTACGGCGCGTTCTGTATCGCCGCTATGCTCGGCATCGCCGAACTTTGGGCATTGAGAAACGAAAACGCCGGCAAAAAATCATCGCTGCCGCCTTCGCAAGTCATCGAAGAAGTCATGTACAAAGCCATCGCCGTCGGCTTTTTATTCTTCACCATCGCCACCATCCTCGGCGCACTGTGGGCAGCCGACGCATGGGGACGCTACTGGAGCTGGGACCCGAAAGAAACTTGGGCATTCATTGTCTGGCTCAACTACGCCGTCTGGCTGCACCTGCGCCTCGTCGCCGGCTGGCGCGGCAAAATCCTCGCATGGTGGGCAGTCATCGGTCTGTTCGTTACCGCCTTCGCCTTCATCGGCGTCAATATGTTCCTGAGCGGCCTGCACTCTTACGGCACCTTGTAAGCTTCAAGGCACAATAAAGAAAGGTCGTTTGAAAAGCTTATATGGTTTTCAGACGACCTTTTTTGAAAATACGGGCTGTGCTTGTATCTCTTTTGCTTTGATGGCTTCCGTTTAAAACAAAGGAATCTCTCGCAAGAAAACACAGGGGCTTCAATCCCTCCCTTAGTAGAGGTCGTCTGAAAACAGTTTCCCATTTTCAGACGACCTTTTCGCACCATCAGGCGCAGCAAAATACAATCACACCAAATTCACCCCCAATATCCCTCCCCTTCCTATTGAAACACCCCTTCCGATAGACCATAATCCCATCTATCACACAAAACACTTGTACATTGCGCCGATTTACCCCTGTTTTGCCCTCAACCCCACATCAAAATAACAAAGGTCAACATCATGTGCCAACTGCTCGGCATGAACTGCAACACCCCCACAGACATCGTCTTTTCCTTTGAAGGCTTCCGCCGCCGCGGCGGCATTACCGACCACCATGCAGACGGTTTCGGCATCGGCTTTTTCGAAGGCAAAGGCGTACGCCTGTTCCACGACGACAAACCCAGCGCCGCCTCGCCCGTCGCCGACCTCGTTCGCGCCTACCAAATCAAATCCGAAAACGTCATCGCCCACATCCGCAAAGCCTCGCAAGGACAAACCTCGCTGGCAAACACCCACCCCTTCATGCGCGAAATGTGGGGCGAATACTGGCTGTTTGCACACAACGGACATTTAATCGATTTCTACCCCGAACAAGGCGAGTATTACCATGCCGTCGGCACCACCGACTCCGAACGCGCCTTCTGCTACATCCTCAACCGCCTGCGCAGCCGCTTCGCCACCAAGCCCGACCCGGACACCCTATTCGACGCCCTCGCCACACTGACCCACGAAATCCGCCGCTTCGGACTGTTCAACTTCGTTATGTCCAACGGCGACAACCTGTTTGCCCACGCCAGCACGCTTTTGCACTACATCGTACGCAAAGCCCCGTTCGGCAAAGCACGGCTTTTGGACGACGACGTCATGGTCGATTTTTCCGAAGTCACCACCCCCAACGACAAAGTCGCCGTCATCGCCACCTTACCGCTGACCCGCGACGAAACCTGGTCGCAACTGGCAGTGGACGAACTGGCCATGTTCCGACAAGGCGACATCGCCCGCAGCGACCGTCCTGAACAACCCGTCTATATGAGCGTAGAAGAAGGCTTGGCAATCGCCCGCGCCGTCGGCGTATCCGTTTAAAACAAAGAGGTCGTCTGAAAACAGAAAACGGCTTTCAGACGACCCCTTCAACCCATAATAAACCCACCGACTATACGGGAATAGCTCAATCGGCTACAATTCCGTTTCACAAACAAATAAATTCAAAAACTTATGAAATGTCCGTTTTGTCAGCATCCCAATACTCAAGTCACTGATTCGCGGCTCTTGGAAGAGACGAACAGCATCCGCCGCCGCCGCCGTTGCGTGGAGTGCGGGCAGCGGTTCAGTACGTTTGAAACGGTCGAAATGCGGATGCCGCAGGTGATTAAATCCAACGGTACGCGCGTGGCGTTTAATCCGCACAAGCTGAGAACCAGTTTGGAACGGGCTTTGCACAAACGCCCGATTGCCCAGGAAAAAATCGATGAAACGGTTGCGCTGATTGAGCAGCGTCTGTATCAGTCGGGCAACAAGGAAGTGCCGTCGCGCATGGTGGGGGAAATGGCGATGGAGGAATTGGCAAAAATCGATCAGGTCGCCTATGTCCGTTTTGCTTCCGTGTATAAAAGTTTCAACGACGTGTCCGAGTTTACTCAGGCAATCGCCACGCTGGTGCAGACCGACGGGAAATAGGTCGTCTGAAAGCGGTGTGTTGATGATGAAGAGGATGTTTATGAAAAGAGTTTTATCCGTAGCCGCCGCACTATTCTGCCTTGCCGCCTGCAGCCCCGAACAGGGCGATGCGGTGTCGAAAGCCGCCTCCGATACGGTTCAAACGCTGACGAGCATGGACGGCAAAATTTCCATTTCAGTCCACAACAGCCACTTCTCCGACATCATCGCCGATTCCGCCCGCCATCCGAAAAACGTTCCCGCCTCCAACCTGATTCTGCTCCAACACGACCCTGAAGCGCGCATTACCATTTATGCGGCGAACAACGGCCCGGCGCAAACGGATGCCAAAACCTATTTCGCCGAACTCAAAACCGCCCTTCAATCGGACGAGACTCAAAATGTCCGCGTCGGCATCGCCACCGACAACCGCATGAATTACCAAACCGACCGCGAAGACCGGCAAGGTACGTTCCACCAATACTGCATCGCCATTCACGAAGCCAATATTTATACCGTTTGCGCGTATAGCCATCACGCAAGTCAGAAGGAATTGTCGGAAGTATTGAAAGAATTGAGCTTGTCGCGTTAATGCTTTGACGAACGGAATACGGCGAAAGAAAAGGTCGTCTGAAAACGGAAAACTTTAAGAAACCTAAGTTATGTTTGATTGTATTGATACCCAAATGATGCAAAACGCCCTTGCCCTTGCGCGGCTCGGGCGTTTTTCCACTTCCCCCAACCCGCGCGTCGGCTGCGTGATTGCACACGGCAGCCAAATCGTCGGGCAGGGGTTTCATGTCAAAGCGGGCGAACCGCACGCCGAAGTGCATGCACTGCGGCAGGCGGGCGAAATGGCGCGCGGGGCGACGGCTTATGTGACGCTCGAACCGTGCAGCCATTACGGCCGTACGCCGCCCTGCGCCGAAGCCCTAATCGGCTCGGGCGTGTCGCGCGTGGTCGCCGCCATGACCGATCCCAATCCTCTGGTGGCAGGCAAAGGTTTGGCAATGCTGGAAGCCGCAGGCATCCGCACCGAAAGCGGTTTGCTGGAAACCGAAGCGCGCGAACTCAACCACGGCTTCCTTTCCCGTATCGAACGCGGCCGCCCGTTCGTCCGCGTCAAATGCGCCGCCAGCCTGGACGGCAAAACCGCGCTCGCCGACGGACGCAGCTACTGGATTACCGGTGAAGCCGCAAGGGCGGACGTACAAACCTTACGCGCGGAAAGCTGCGCCGTCCTTACCGGCATCGGCACGGTGCTTGCCGACAACCCGCGCCTCAACGTCCGTGCCTTCCCGACCCTGCGCCAGCCCGCGCGCATCGTGTTGGACAGCAAACTGCAAACGCCGTTGGGCAGCCACATAATTTCAGACGACCTCAGCCCCACCATCATCGTAACCGCCGTCGATGATGAAGAACGCCTCAAACCATACTGCGCGTTCAATCATATCCGCATCTTGAGGTCGTCTGAAAACGCCGCCGGACGTATAGACCTTGCCGCACTGCTGCCCCAATTGGCAGAACTGGGCTACGGCGAGATTATGGTCGAAGCGGGCGCGACACTGACCTCCGCCTTCATCGAAGCAGACTTGGCAGACGAAATCGTGTTGTACCAAGCACCGAAAATCTTAGGCGAAGGCAAAAGCCTGCTCACCCTCCCCGCCAACCCCGCCGTTTTGACTTCGGAAGGCGAGTGGGAAAGCCATTCGGTAGAGCTGATCGGGCAGGACGTAAAATGGGTTTTGCGTAAAAAATAGGCTGCCTCGTAAACCAGAAAGGTCGTCTGAAAACTGATTTTGGGTTTTCAGACGACCTTTTTGTCAGAAGCAACGGTGTTTTATAGTGGATTAAAATAAAAATGAGACAAGGCGGCAACGCCCGCCGTGTAC
>JVVZ01000189.1:0-7391 GCA_001062585.1 Neisseria meningitidis | reverse complement strand
CTCTTTGAGCTAAGGCGAGGCAACGCCGTCCTGGTTTAAAGTTAATCCACTATATTTTGCTAGAAGGAAACATTTCAGATATTCTGAAAGCATTTCAAAACATGACTTTTTCGGTTCGCCACCCAAACACAACAATTACTTTTAGAAAGGACACATACCATGTTTGATTTAACGTGCAGCTACTTAGACGATGACGATATAGATCACGAAGCCGAAAAGCAGTGGATTTTTAAAACTCTACACAAGCTTGAAAAAGAAGAGGAAATTAAATCTTTATTGAACGATTTTTCAAAATTTTCATCGTTGTATGACGAAGCCGTTGCAGCAGGATTGAAAAAAAGTGCAGTCAACGACTACATCATTATTTCCGCCTCAGCACCAGACGAGGTAACCGGCGCGCTTAAAGAATATCTGGGGAAAACCATTTATGACGCATGGGGTAGAACCGTGTCAAAAAGCCAAATGCTGCGGGATTTTGTCAGTGAATATAAATGGGCGCATTTAGATATGGAAACATTCGACGCTATGAATCGGGAGAATTTTTTTAATAATATTGAACTCTAGCAGTATCCGATAGGCGGACAGGAAATTGCAGCGAATCCCAGATGCGTCAAAAAAATGAATATAGGAAACTAAATGAAAAAAATTAATTTCACTATGCATTTCACCGTTATGCAACAGTCCCTTGATCGGGTATTCAAGGATATGCTGGCTTTTCAAAAAGAACACCTCCAAGAGTTATTTGTACGCAACGATACGGTTACAGTAGAACTGCTGACAGAAAGTAGAAATATCAAAAACGGCATGGTCAACTTTAAAGACAAAAGCTATCCGGTGATCAAGACCAGTAAAAACTACAATCACAACTATAAAGACAAATACGTCGAGTTTCCTCTGCCTCTCACTGATCTTGCGCTGATGAAGGATTTTGCACTGACTTCGGAAGAAGTACAGCATGAGCCCGAAATGTTCGACCTGGACTGGCTGAATGTGCCCTATAAGGAATGGCATAAATATCGCGGGGAACGTTATCCGATAGAAAAACGACACGGTTTGTTTAAACTAGGTTTAGCCCCAAGTGCCGATGGCTCTGTTGTTTTTGGACATTATTTTTTGATGAACGAATCCGACATCGATAAAAACATGATAAAAGAATGGATATTCTTTTATTTAGATAAATATCAACCGCATTGTCAATTTCGAGGAGTGAATCGCTCTTACTACTCGCCTGTCCAGCAGTTTTCCCTCTACAAAAAACGTATGGCTTTAGAATGGTTTACCTTTCTACCTGCCGAAATTCTGCCAGAGGAAGTTCCCAGCGCAAACGAGGTTATCTATCTTCCGAATTGTGGCAGCATCATTATTAGCACCGAGCAGCCCTACGACTTTGAGAATCCTGAAATGCGTAAAGTGGCTGCCGCCATCGAACAAGAACTGCACCATTTAGGATTGCTGCCTCTTGTGGATCATTTTGGCATTCCTCAAATTAGCGATTTACCCTTTATCAGTCGTGAGCAGCGTCTGAAAAACATGAGTCAGGGAAGCGGGGGGTAGGCAAAGAAAATAATAGGTTTTAACTTTTCAGACGACCCTAGTGGACCGTAGCCGTGGAAGTTGTTTAGACTTTCCTACGCCCTTTTATAGTTGTAAGCTTTATCAGTAACTGCGCACCGCCGTCGAGAGGAGCGATTCGCGATAGAGGTCGTCTGAAACCTGTGATCAGAAAATCTTAAAAACATATTGAAAACATCTAAATTTTAGGATTCCATATAGGCTATAGCTTACTAATATAACTTTCTCAGCAATTCCAAAAAATTATCCGCCACTATCCCCACTTCTTCATCAATAGAATCAATATTATGATTGAAAAAACGAATTTTTCCGTCCAAAGATAAAATAATACTATCACCCGAAGGGGTATTCGCAATAGGTAACCCGTATTGTTTAAAATCTGGATATATATCAATAATAGAGTTAAGCTTATAGTCAGATTTAAAAGACAAAAAATGGTCTATAACTATCTTATTACCCTTTATTCTAACTTTAGATGGAATTCCTCCATTGTATTTAAGTAAAAATTGAATATAATCTTCATCAAATCGACAGCCTAAATTATCTTGTAATTGGGCAATCTCATCAGGCTCGGGATTATTTGAATGATGCGCCTTAATTAAATTTTGTAAGGTTTTTTTATCCGGCAAAATTCCGTATTCTCTCATTTGCTGAACGTCAGTTTGACTCAAACCAAATTTTTTAAATTTAATATTCATCTTCAAATTACTCCTATAACCTATTTAGTCAAACCATTTAAATTTTATATTTTATTTCTTTATATTATTCACAATAAAACAGGAATAATATGCAAGATATTTTACAGAAAACTTAAAATAGCGATACTATATGTTTGATTTTTTCATTAAAAATCCAATCTCTATAGATGAAATTATAGAATTTCTTGCCTCAGCCTTAGGCTATTCTTCAAATAAAATTCTAGCAACCACTTTTGAAAAACTTAATGATCCAAGTTTTTCAGAAAATGATTTGAATGAAATATGCTGCCTTTGTATTTATTCTAACGTTAATGGTGATGCTTCTTGGCTTGTGAATTTATATCGGATTTCAGCAACAGATGATGAAATTAGAGATAAAATTATAGCAGTATCTCAACTCAAACATATTGTCTGTTATATCCCTAATGATGACTTTAATGGATATTTATTGACCGGAGAATCGGAAAATCCAATTCAAGTTTATGAAGATGAAGATATAGAAGAGGAAAATACATATCTATTTAACAAACCAATATCAACCTACTGAATATAAACAAAAAATTTTTTTCTCAAGGATTTTAAAACCCAAGGTCGTCTGAAAAATATTTCAGACGACCTTACCTACACAAAACTCCAATGCAATTTACAATATTATTGCTTCTAAGATACTGATAATAAATTTGAATCTTATAGTTCATAAAGCAAGCCAAAATTCCCTTGACGGCTATGTTAAACACCCAACCATCCATTCCCAAAGACAAAAAAATAAACCCTTACTGTTCTCCAGTAAGGGTTTATTGAAAATCTGGCACGCCCACGGGGATTCGAACCCCGGTTGCCGCCGTGAAAGGGCAGTGTCCTAGGCCTCTAGACGATGGGCGCGTAACCGAGTTGCGAACTATACATAAGCGTTAAAACGCTGTCAACGGGTTGGGCGTTTTTTATGGTCAAACTCGTTTCAGACGACCCTTCTGCGCCTTATCTTTGTATCCGCTTTGCCTGTATAATGCCGCTTTTAATGAAAAGGAAAACAAACCATGTGGTTCAAGCAGATCAGTTTTTATCCGCTCAACAAAGAAAAGCTGCCCGAAGCGGACGTACTTGCCGACAAACTTGCGGAGGCTGAATTTACCCGCTGCCAAGGTTTGGACTGGTCCAGCGAAGGCTTTGCCGCACCGGTTTCGTTCTCTCCCGAACTGGTTTTCCCTGCCGACTTTACTATGCGCGTCGCCCTGAAAAAAGAAGAAAAAGTCCTGCCAGCCGGCGTCATCCGCGATATTTTGGAAGAGAAGGTGGCGGAAATCCAAAACAATGAAGCCCGCAATGTCGGCCGCAAGGAAAAACAAGAGCTTAAAGAACAGATTACAGACGACCTGCTGCCCCGCGCGTTTACCCGCAGCAGCCGTACTGAAGCGGTGTTCAACACCCGCCACGGCTATCTGCTCGTCAACAACGCGGCTTCCGCTAAAGCGGAAAACATCCTGACCAAGCTGCGTGAAGCTTTGGGCGGTTTGGAAGCCTCGCTGCCGAATACCAAGCAATCGCCCTCTTCCCTGATGACCGAGTGGCTGTTGCAAGGGCATTGCGAAGGCGGTTTTGAATTGGACAGCGATTGCGAACTCAAAGGCGTGGGCGATGTTGTTCCCGTCGTCAAAGTATCCAAACAAGATTTGACCGCCGATGAAGTGATCCAACACGTCAAAAACGGCAAAACCGTAACCCAGCTCGGCTTGGTGTGGCGCGAACAAATCGCCTTCATCCTCACGCAAGACTTCACGCTCAAGCGCATCCAATACCTCGACGTATTGCAGGAAGAAGCCGAAAGCAACGGCGACGATGCCGCCAGCCTTGCCTTCGCCTCGCAAATCCTGATGGCGGAATCCGTCAGCACCATGTTGGAAGAGCTGGTTTCCTATTTGGGCGGCTGGCAAGACTAATTTTTCAGACGACCTTTACACGATAAAAGGTCATCTGAAACCTACCTCCGATGGACAACCTTTATGTTTAAACACTTCGCATTCCTGCCGCTCGCCATTATGCTTGCCCTCCCCGCCTCGGCCGCCGTCCTGACTTCCTATCAGGAACCGGGCTGCACCTACGACGGTGATGTCGGCAAAGACGGCAAACCCGCCGGCAAAGGCACATGGCGCTGCCAAGACGGACGCAGCTACACCGGCGCATTTAAAAACGGCAAATTCGACGGACAAGGCGTTTACACCGTCTCCGCCAACCGCGAAACCTTCATCGAGCCGTTCAATTCCAACAGCACCAAGTTCCGCAACATGGTACTGTCGGGCACGTTCAAAAAAGGCCTGGCACACGGCAAATTCACCGCCTCGCAAAACGGCGAAACCGTCTTCATCATGAAATGCGAAAACGGCATGATTAAAGAAGTGAAACTGCCCAAAACCAAATAACCCCGTCCCGCATTTTCAGACGACCTCTCCGCAGACGCCGTCTGAAAACCGCAAGAAACAAGGAAAACATTATGAGCATCAAGTCCGACAAATGGATACGCCGCATGAGCGAAGAGTTCGGCATGATCGACCCCTTCGAGCCGAACCAAATCAAAGAAGCCAACGGACAGCGCATCATCTCCTACGGCACGTCCAGCTACGGCTACGACATCCGCTGCGCCAACGAATTTAAAATTTTCACCAACATCAACAGTACCATCGTCGATCCCAAAAACTTCGACCCGAAAAACTTCGTCACCGTCGAAGACGACTGCTGCATCATCCCGCCCAACTCCTTCGCACTGGCGCGCACGGTCGAATACTTCCGTATCCCGCGCAACGTCCTGACCGTCTGCTTGGGCAAATCCACCTACGCCCGCTGTGGCATCATCGTCAACGTCACCCCGTTCGAACCGGAATGGGAAGGCTACGTGACCCTCGAGTTTTCCAACACTACCCCTCTGCCCGCCAAAATCTATGCCGGCGAAGGCGTGGCGCAAGTCCTCTTCTTCGAGAGCGACGAAATCTGCGAAACTTCCTACAAAGACCGCAACGGCAAATACATGGGACAAACCGGCGTCACTCTGCCGAAAACCTGATGATGGCAAGCCGCCGCCCGTGTTTTACAGACATTGAGGGGATTAGGAAAAACAAATCTGACGGCATCGGGTTTAGCGTATCCGAATCCGTCCGAGGTCGTCTGAAAACTTAAATCCGGCGTTTCAGACGACCCTTTTCATATCCGCCGCAAAGCCCGTCCCCAAACGCTTCCATTGTGAAAATATCCTTAATTTGGTTTACAATGATGCCATTTCCAAATCTTATCGAGAGAACAAAATGTTAGACATCCAACAGCTCCGCAGCCACACCGCAGCCGTCGCCGAACGTTTGGCGCAGCGCGGTTACGAGTTTGATACCGCACGTTTCAATGCCTTGGAAAAGCAGCGCAAAGCCGTCCAAGTGAAAACCGAAGAACTGCAAGCCTCGCGCAATAGTATTTCCAAACAAATCGGCGCATTGAAAGGACAGGGCAAACATGAAGAGGCGCAGGCGGCAATGGATCAAGTCGCCCAAATCAAAACCGATTTGGAGAAGGCGGCCGCCGATTTGGATGCCGTTCAGAAAGAATTGGACGCATGGTTGTTAAGCATTCCCAACCTGCCGCACGAAAGCGTACCCGTCGGCAAAGACGAAACCGAAAATGTCGAAGTCCGCAAAGTCGGTACGCCGCGCGAATTTGACTTTGAAATCAAAGACCATGTCGATTTGGGCGAACCTTTGGGTTTGGATTTCGAAGGCGGCGCGAAACTGTCCGGCGCGCGCTTTACCGTCATGAAAGGTCAAATCGCCCGCCTGCACCGCGCGCTGGCGCAATTCATGCTCGATACGCACACGCTGAAACACGGCTACACCGAGCATTACACACCCTACATCGTGGACGACACCACCCTGCAAGGCACAGGCCAACTGCCTAAATTTGCAGAAGATTTGTTCCATGTTACCCGCGGCGGCGACGAGAGCAAAAAAACGCAATATCTGATTCCGACCGCCGAAGTGACACTGACGAATACTGTTGCCGACAGCATCGTGGCAGGCAGCGATTTGCCGCTGAAGCTGACCGCCCATTCCCCATGTTTCCGCTCCGAAGCAGGCGCATACGGTAAAGACGTGCGCGGTCTGATTCGCCAACACCAATTCGACAAAGTGGAAATGGTACAAATCGTTCATCCCGAAAAATCATACGAAGCGCTGGAAGAAATGGTCGGCCATGCCGAAAACATCCTGAAGGCTTTGGAACTGCCCTACCGCGTGATTACGCTGTGTACCGGCGACATGGGCTTCGGCGCGACCAAGACCTACGACTTGGAAGTTTGGGTTCCCGCGCAAAACACCTACCGCGAAATCTCAAGCTGCTCCAACTGCGAAGATTTCCAAGCCCGCCGCATGAAGGCACGCTTCAAAGACGAAAACGGCAAAAACCGCTTGGTACACACCTTAAACGGCTCCGGCTTGGCAGTAGGCCGTACTTTGGTTGCGGTTTTGGAAAACCATCAAAACGCCGACGGCAGCATCAATATTCCTGCCGCTTTGCAGCCTTATATGGGCGGCGTGACCAAACTGGAAGTCCGATAAACCGTGTAGCCGCATTCCATTACCAACATATCAAAAGGTCGTCTGAAACCCTTAAACAAGGTTTCAGACGACCTTTTCGTTATCGGCTGCCGCTGCCGAAATCAAAGCAACCATATCGAGCTCCGAAGCGCGACGGCTCAATGCGTTATTACTGATTGTGCTGGCGGAAATATGCCCATTCTTCAACGACCGTACCGTCCGGCAGATGGCAAAGCGCATATTCGCCGCCGTCTTTGTCTTTTTTCATTTCCAATTTCCCGCCCTGCTTCACGCAAAACTCAGAAGCCGGATTTGCCGCGCCGACTGTCGGCGCTTCTTGTTGGGCGGATGTATTGCAGGCTGCCAAAACCGTAGCGGCGGCAATGCTCAAAACAACAGGTTTCATCATATTATTTCCTTTCGATATTGTGATTCAGACGACCTCAGCCCGAATTTCAGAGAACGATTCTCTAAGGTGCTGAAGCACCAAGTGAATCGATTCCGTACTATCTGTACTGTCTGCGGCTTCGTCGCCTTGTCCTGATTTAAAGTT
>JVVZ01000188.1:0-842 GCA_001062585.1 Neisseria meningitidis | reverse complement strand
TTTGAGCTAAGGCGAGGCAACGCCGTACTGGTTTAAAGTTAATCCACTATATCAAACAACACATTACAGCAACAAACAATAAGGATGCACGCTATGGGAATCATCAGTCTTATCTTCATCGCCGTAATACTGACCGTATTACTACTCAACTTCAAACAAAAATTAGACCGTTGCAAAAGAGATTATCAAGAATCTTTTGTTGCACTCCGTATCGCCCTAGCATGCCGCCATCAGGCAGTCAGACATGTTTTGGATGCTTCAAAAATTTATCTGGGACGAGAAGATGACAATGTCGACAGCAATTTATTGTCCTCATGTGGCGATGCTGAAGCCGTATTGACCCAAGCATCCAAATCATTTTCACCTGAATCCCTTTCGCGCTTGTGCAACGCAGAAGCAAGCTTGAACAACTCACTCCGCGCCCTGCAAGAAGTTTTAGAAAAAAGCCTGAAACAACGCCCCGATCAAGGTCTGAAAAGCCAGCTTGAAATGCTGGACGCCGCCGAAACCGATGTTGTATCTGCACGACGCGCCTACAATCGATCTGCAGAACGCTACAACCGCATGTTGAGAAAAACCATGAGCGGGCTTGTTGCCAAAGTATTGGGTTATCACGCGAAAGCCAGCCTGATTAAATTTGAGGACAACAGTGTTCCGCAAATGAGCAAACACTTGATGGCTTGATAAACGTGGCGCAAATAGATCAGGATGTAACGTTGTAATTTGGTCTTAATCTGAATATCACAAGCCATAGAAATAGCACAGAATCCATCCATTCTGTGCTTTACTATAGTGAATTAACTTTAAACCAGTACGGCGTTGCCTCGCCTTAGCTCAAAGAG
>JVVZ01000018.1:0-1997 GCA_001062585.1 Neisseria meningitidis | reverse complement strand
TCTTTGAGCTAAGACGAGGCAACGCCGTACTGGTTTAAAGTTAATCCACTATAAAAACAAAAATAGGTCGTCTGAAAACTCAAACTACGGAAAACACATGCGTTCACGAATCAAGCAAGGGGCACTTATCGTCGCATCCTCCCTCATTTTGGGCTTATCCCTCCATACCGCAGCAGCCGTCTTCAGCTGCCATTCCGGTAACAGCAAAACCTACACATCGGAACCATCTGGAAACTGCACAGGCGCGGATCTGCCCAAAATCAGCAGCCACCAAGGCGGTGCATACCGTCTGAAAATCAACAAATTAAGCAGCGATACCGAAGAAAAGGCGGCCAAGCCCAATAAGGCGCGTTCAAAAGAAAAATCGCGGGAAAAGGCGCAAGAGCAAGAGACAAAGAGCAAAAACGCCAAATCACGCGCCAAAAAATCGGATAAAGCCGCAAAAACGTCGTCTGAAAACGAGTGAGGCAAATTTCGCTATAACGAATGAGACGGTTTGGTTTGAAATTAAAAAAGTCAGCCGTCCTATTTGAGAGAATATGCTGGCATTGTTATACTATTACAGTTGAATGCAATATCTATCGAACAATTACTTATTTCACATTACGACCTTACCATGAAACAATCATTCCACGCATTGGCAGCTTCATTGCTGATGTTTGCCGCCGCATCAGGCGCACAAGCTTCCTCTAAAATCTATACCTGCACAGTCAATGGCGAAGTTGTCTACACTTCGCGCCCATCCGGAAACTGCCATTCGGCAGATTTACCGACCATCGGCAAATACAGCAGCATGCGCTACGATGCTCCCGCTTTAGAAATGCCCGAGCCTGCTGCCGAAGCTCCGTCAAAACGAGCCGGCAACGCAAAACCTGCCCCTAAAAATACTGCTAAGGCCAGCCCCGCACCTGCGCCCATCCGTCCGGCTCCTGAAGTCGCAGCAACGCCTGCGCCCAAATCTTCCGGCAGTGCTAGCCGCCGTTCGATTTTGGAAACAGAGTTGAGCAACGAGCGTAAAGCGCTGGGCGAAGCGCAAAAATCTCTGGCGCAAGCCCGTGTAGCCAAAGGCGGTCATGTCAACCAACAGGAAATCAACAGCCTGCAAAGCGCGGTACTCGACCGCCAGCAAAACATCCAAGCCCTGCAAAGGGAATTGAGTCGGATGTAGGCTGTTCCTACCTTCTTTACCTGCCTTTCTTGGTTTTACATTACGTTAAATATTTCTAAAATATAAAGTTTTACAATTAACCTTTAAAACTTTTAGAAATAGGTACGTATATGGCATCCTATTTGTCCGCTTTTGTACTGGCTGCACCTATGGTGCTTGCCGCCCCGTATGTTGCCGCTGCACATCCTGCACAAGAGCAGATGCAGCAAAATATCGATACTGTTTTGAAAATCGCACGCAATACTTCCTTGAGCGAGCCGCAGCGTGTCAAACAAATACAGCAGTATGCCGACCGTTATTTGGATTATGAACGCATTTCCGCTTTGGCTGTCGGCGCGCCTTGGCGCAATTTCTCAGCACAGCAGAAAACAGATTTTATTCAGGCATTCAAAGAGATGGTAGTTTCAATGTATTCCCATTCCGCTTTGGTTGGCGCTGCCGATGCAAAGGTGAAATTGCTGCCTAAAATGACTGAAAACGGCAATAAGTTTGATGTGTTTTCGGAACTTCAAACGAAGAGCGGTAAGAAATACGAAGTGGCGTATCAGCTTTATCGGGTAGGTTCTGCTTATAAAATCTACAATTTCCGTTTGGATGGCACAAGTTTAGTGACGGTATACCGCAATCAATTCAATGAGTTGATTAAGCAAAAAGGTATTGACGGTACTATTGCCGTTGTTAAAGCTAAAGGTTTGAAAAAGCAATAATTTGATTGATAATTTTCCTGTTTTCTCAAGAGAAGGATTGGAATGGTTTTTCCATTTGAGGATAAGGGATATTATAGTGGATTAAATTTAAATCAGGACAAGGCGACGAAGCCGCAGACAGT
>JVVZ01000187.1:0-2788 GCA_001062585.1 Neisseria meningitidis | reverse complement strand
CTCTTTGAGCTAAGGCGAGGCAACGCCGTACTGGTTTAAAGTTAATTCACTATACTGCCCCATATCGCCGCACCATAACATTTCAGACGACCCCGAGGTCGTCTGAAACACAAAAACAGCTTACGTCAAGGGAGCCATCATTATGTCTGACATTGTCTTTATATTGTTATTCGGCAGGCTTCAACCCCACAGGACAACCGACTCATCCGACTCGCCCGTCCCCTTTTGGCATTCGGCGGCAGGCTCGGCTTTGATTTATTTATGCATACGCATAGTGACAATCATCGTTCATGATTCGATTTCCAAAGCCATTGACAGCCTCCCCCTCATCCTGTTTCAAACCATCTGCATATTCGGCTGCTTGCTTTTGTATTTCAAAATGTTGCATACCACGTCCAACCCGAAACGCCGCCGGTTTATCTATTGGGGACTGGGCATTCTTTCAGGTATATCCTTAACCCTACTGTCCGAAAAATTGTTTTATTGGGCAAACTTATTTATTATGCATTGACTGGAGGGGCAACAGGCTGCCTCCCCTCTTTTTTCAGACGACCCCGAGGTCGTCTTAAAAACAAAAACATCTTACTCACAAGGAAATTATTTTATGATGTTACTCTTTGCATCCATCTTTTTTGACATTGCTTTGATATTGGCATTCGGCAGATTTCAAGCTGTGGGGACGCTGGATTTCCCCGACAAGCTCTATCCCATCTGGAAATGGGCGGTAGGCGCGGGCGTATTTTACACACTGAAACCTGCAATAATCGCCTACGCCTCTTATTCATCTGTCTCCCTCTTCGGCTGTTTACTGATTTTCGCCATCTCATCCGCCACGTTCGCACTCTATTTCAAACTGCTGCGTGCCACCACTGACAAACCTACGCAGCACCGATCTATTTACTGGGGTGTCGGCATCGCTTCTGCATTTTTACTGTCTTTCGGTTTAGGCTATCTTGGCGCATTGATAAACCGCCTTCCGCAATAACCCTTTTCAGACGACCTTTTCCACACTTCCGCATACCATGCCGACCAAACCGCCCGCCTACCACATCACGCACAAAATCCGCCAAACCCGCCGCATTTCGCGTAAAAGCATTGCTTTTCTGTTCCTGCTGGCAGGTTCGGCACTGGTTGCGCTGACCGCCCTCCTGTTTGCTTGGATGGCAGATTTCGCGTTGGAAACGAATGCGGAGTTGGTGCAAAAATATCCTTGGTTTGCCTGGGTCGCCCTGCCCTTCGGGCTGCCACTCATCGTCTGGATCACCCGCCGTTTCGCCCCCTACACCTCCGGCAGCGGCATCCCGCAAGTGCTCGCCAGCCTCGCCCTGCCCTACGGCGCCAACAAAACCCGCCTGATCCGCCTCCGCGAAACCCTCCTCAAAATCCCGCTGACCTTCCTCGCCATGTGCGCAGGCGCATCCGTCGGGCGTGAAGGGCCGTCCGTCCAAGTCGGCGCGGCAGTCATGAGCGCGTGGGGCGCATGGTGTAAAAAACACGGCTTCGCCTTTCGCGGCATGCAGGAAAACGATCTTATCGCCGCAGGCGCGGCAGGCGGGCTGGCCGCCGCGTTCAACGCCCCGCTGGCAGGCGTGATTTTCGCCATCGAAGAACTCGGGCGCGAAGTCATGCTGCGTTGGGAGCGGCAAATCCTACTCGGCGTCCTCGCCGCCGGTTTCATCCAAGTCGCCATCCAAGGCAACAACCCCTATTTTTCAGGCTTCAGCGGCGACGCGCTCGACAATATGCTCGGCTGGGTATTGGGCTGCGGACTCGCGTGCGGCATCGCCGGCGGACTGTTCGGACGCACCCTGTATCTCGGCGCCACCGCCTTCGCCCCCGCCAAATGGCGCGAACACATCCGCCGCCATCCCCTGATTACCGCCGCCCTCATCGGCATCCTGCTCGCCGCCATCGGCACGCTTTACCAAGGCAAAACCTACGGCACAGGTTACCACGAAGCCGCCCAAGCCCTGCGCGGCATCCACGAAGCCCCCGCCGGACTCGCCGTCGCCAAATGGTTCTCCACCGTCCTGACCTACTGGACAGGCACACCCGGCGGCATCTTCACCCCTTCCCTCACCATAGGCGCAGTCTTGGGCGAACGCATCGCCATCCTCACCGGACTCGCCCAAGGCACCCACGTCCTCGTCCTCCTCTGCATGGCAGCCTTCCTCGCCGGCGCCACCCAATCCCCGCTCACCTCCGCCGTCGTCGTAATGGAAATGACCGGCGGACAAAACCTCCTCTTCTGGCTGCTCATCGCCTGCATCTTCGCCTCACAAGTCTCCCGCCAATTCTCCCCCCGCCCCTTCTACCATGCCGCAGGCACACGCTTCAAACGTCAGGTGGAACAAAGCGGACAGAAGTGAAGCCTGATATTGCTGATGCGGGAAGGTGTAGGAAAGGTCGTCTGAAACTAGAAATCAAGGTTTCAGACGACCTTTTGTGTTTGAACTTTCTATCGGTTTTGACTGGTACGGTATCCGTAGCGTGGGTTCTACCCACGAAAATAATTGACGGACAGGTCACCTGAAATCTTGAGTGGTTCGCGGGCGAAGCCCACGCTACAAAGTTTGTTGGCAACACAAGTGCCGTAGCGTGGACTCTGTCCACGAAAATGATTGACGCAAAAAGGTCGTCTGAAAACCCGATGTAGGTTTCAGACGACCTTTCATATTTGAACTTTCTATCGGTTTTGGCTGACTCGGTATCCGTAACGTAGGTTCCACCCACGAAGATATAGTGGATTAAATTTAAATCAGGACAAGGCGACGAAGCCGCAGACAGT
>JVVZ01000186.1:0-3554 GCA_001062585.1 Neisseria meningitidis | reverse complement strand
GTGACCGATGGTGCCAACGTTTACGTGCGGTTTGCTACGTTCAAATTTTTCCTTAGCCATGAGCTAATTCCTTTACATTAAAGATCGATTAAAGAACAGAGGCCGTCTGAAAAATCATTTCAGCCTTTCAGACGACCTATTTGCCTGATTAGCCTTTACGGGCTTCAGTTACAGCAGCAGCTATGTGGGCAGGAGCTTCAGAATATTTCTTGAACTCCATAGAGTAAGTAGCGCGGCCTTGGGTTGCAGAACGCAGGTCGGTCGAATAACCGAACATTTCTGCCAGAGGTACTTCGGCACGGACTTTTTTACCGCCGATACCGTCATCATCCATACCCAATACGACGCCGCGACGACGGTTCAAGTCGCCCATTACGTCACCCATGTATTCTTCAGGGGTTTCCACTTCAACTGCCATGATTGGCTCAAGCAGAGCAGGATTGGCTTTACGCATACCTTCTTTGAAGGCTTGGGAAGCAGCCAATTCGAAGGCCAGTTGAGAGGAGTCGACGTCGTGCGAAGAACCGAAGATCAAACGTACGCGTACGTCAACTACTGGGTAGCCTGCAACAATACCGTTAGGCAGGGTATCGCGGATACCTTTATCGACAGACGGAATGAATTCGCGAGGAATCACACCACCTTTAATTTCGTCGATAAATTCGTAACCTGCACCACCCGGTTCCATAGGTTCCATTTTGATCACAACGTGACCGTATTGACCTTTACCACCGGATTGTTTGGCGTGTTTGTATTCGGCTTCGACTTCTTTGCGGATGGTTTCGCGGTAAGCCACTTGAGGCGCACCGATATTTGCTTCCACGCCGAATTCGCGTTTCATACGGTCAACAATAATCTCCAAGTGCAGCTCACCCATACCGGAAATAATGGTTTGACCGGATTCTTCGTCTGTACGGACACGGAAAGAAGGGTCTTCTTTAGCCAGACGGTTCAGGGCGATACCCATTTTCTCTTGGTCGGCTTTGGTTTTCGGCTCAACGGCAATATGGATTACCGGCTCAGGGAATTCCATGCGTTCCAAGATAATCGGCGCGCTTTCTGCACACAAGGTCTCACCGGTAGTAACGTCTTTCAGACCGATAGCGGCTGCGATGTCGCCAGCGCGCACTTCTTCAATTTCAGTACGGTCTGCAGCAGTCATTTGTACCAAACGACCGATACGTTCACGAGTGCCTTTTACAGAGTTCAATACGGTATCACCGGATTTCACTACACCGGAGTAAACGCGGATGAAAGTCAGTTGACCAACGTATTTGTCGTTCAACATTTTGAACGCCAATGCAGAGAATTTCTCTTCATCGCTGGCTTGACGGCTGTCGGCTTCTTCAGTGTTAGGGTTAACACCTTGAACCGGAGGAATATCGGTAGGAGCAGGCAGCAATTCTACAACTGCGTCCAACATACGTTGAACACCTTTGTTTTTAAATGCAGAACCGCACAACATCGGCTGAATTTCGCCTGCCAAAGTACGTTGACGCAATGCCCCTACAATTTCTTCCTCGGTCAGCTCGTCGCCGCCCAAGTATTTGTCCATCAATTCTTCGCTGGCTTCTGCTGCGGCTTCAATCATGTTTTGACGCCATTCTTCAGCAGTTTCAACCAATTCAGCGGGAATATCGCCATAGGTAAAGGTTGTACCTTTATCGGCTTCATTCCAGATGATGGATTTCATTTTCAGCAGGTCAACAACACCAGTGAAACTGTCTTCTGCGCCTACCGGAATAACGATAGGTACTGGGTTTGCGCGCAAACGGGTTTTCATTTGCTCGACAACGCGGAAGAAGTTGGCACCTTGACGGTCCATTTTATTTACAAACGCCAAGCGTGGAACTTGGTATTTGTTGGCTTGACGCCATACGGTTTCAGATTGCGGTTGAACACCACCCACCGCGCAGTAAACCATTACCGCACCATCCAATACACGCATAGAACGCTCTACCTCTACGGTAAAGTCAACGTGTCCCGGGGTATCGATGATGTTGAAGCGGTGTTCTGGGAATTGTTTCGCCATACCGGACCAGTAGGAAGTTACGGCAGCAGAGGTAATGGTAATACCACGCTCTTGCTCTTGTTCCATGTAGTCGGTAGTAGCCGCGCCATCATGTACCTCGCCCAATTTGTGGGTCAAACCAGTATAGAACAAAATACGTTCTGTAGTAGTGGTTTTACCCGCGTCA
The DNA here is from genome assembly GCA_001062585.1 of Neisseria meningitidis. GTDB lineage: Bacteria > Pseudomonadota > Gammaproteobacteria > Burkholderiales > Neisseriaceae > Neisseria > Neisseria meningitidis_D. The sequence continues at coordinate 1,356 of JVVZ01000186.1, read as the reverse complement.
ATATGGGCGGAAATACCGATGTTGCGGTACAGGCTGATCGGGGTCTTACGAGCCATTTTATTAGCCTTTCAAAATTAGAAACGGAAGTGAGAGAATGCTTTGTTGGCTTCAGCCATGCGGTGTACTTCTTCACGTTTTTTCAACGCACCGCCGCGACCTTCGGACGCATCAATCAACTCGCCTGCCAAACGCAGGTCCATGGATTTCTCACCACGTTTACGGGCCGCATCGCGAACCCAGCGCATTGCAAGAGCCAGACGGCGTGAAGGACGAACCTCAACAGGAACTTGGTAGTTTGCACCACCTACACGGCGGCTTTTCACTTCCACGATAGGTTTGGCGTTTGCAATGGCTTCGTTGAATACTTCGATTGCTGCTTTGCCGGTTTTTTTCTCAATTTGCTCCAACGCACCGTAAACGATACGCTCGGCAACAGATTTTTTACCGTCAATCATCAATACGTTCATGAATTTAGTCAGCTCGACGCTGCCGAATTTAGGATCAGGCAATACATCGCGCTTGGGGACTTCTCTACGTCTTGGCATTTTAATTTCCTTTAATCTATTCAGTCGGGTCAATTCCCATGAATACCCAATAGAGTATTCACTTACTCGGCCGTTGTTCAGCTTAGGCGGCCGACGTGCCTATTTAAGTCCCTGTAATTATTTAGGACGCTTAGCACCGTATTTAGAACGGGCTTGTTTACGGTCTTTAACACCTGCAGTATCCAAGGAACCGCGTACAGTGTGGTAACGTACACCCGGCAAGTCTTTTACACGACCGCCGCGAATCAGTACGACGCTGTGCTCTTGCAGGTTGTGACCTTCACCGCCGATGTATGAAATCACTTCAAAACCGTTGGTCAGGCGAACTTTACATACTTTACGCAATGCAGAGTTAGGTTTTTTAGGGGTAGTCGTGTATACACGGGTGCACACGCCGCGTTTTTGCGGGCAGGCTTCCAGTGCAGGCACTTTGTTTACGTACACGGGCTTTTGACGGCCTTTGCGTACCAATTGGTTGATAGTTGGCATATTTTCTCGTCCTGTTGAGTTAAATACTTGCCGACACCATGTCGGCAAGAGTGGAATTATATTTTTATTGCAAGAGTTTAGTCAAGCAAACGGTAGAGAAAAGTTGGTATTTTGTATTAACTAAGAACTATTTAGCAACTGAGGTCGTCTGAAATGGATAAAGAGTTCTCAAACTCTGCACTCCCTATTTCAGACGACCTTTATTAAAAATAAGTCAGTTCGCAACTCCATTAGAGCCACCCTTCCCACCGTACTTTTCACAACGGCATTGATATAGTGGATTAAATTTAAATCAGGACAAGGCGACGAAGCCGCAGACAGT
>JVVZ01000185.1:0-2460 GCA_001062585.1 Neisseria meningitidis | reverse complement strand
CCGGAAATGGTGGGCATACGCGGGTCGTCCCAGCCGGCAACGTGGCCTTCTGAAACCAGTTGGTTCAGCTTGCGTTTGGATGTGATGGAATACAAAAGCTCCAAACGGGAAAACTCGTATTGGCGCGGGCGGGTGGCGTGCGGCGCGGGGATATTGTCCAACACCCAATCGTACAGCGGGCGGTGGGCCTCAAATTCGAGCGTACACAAGGAATGCGTGATGCCTTCGATGGCATCGGAAATGCAATGCGTGTAGTCGTACATCGGGTAGATGCACCATTTGTCGCCGGTGTTGTGGTGATGGGCACGGCGGATGCGGTAGATGACGGGGTCGCGCATATTGATATTGCCTGATGCCATGTCTATTTTCAGGCGCAGGGTTTTGCTGCCGTCGGGGAACTCGCCGTTTTTCATGCGCGTGAATAGGTCAAGGTTTTCTTCGATACTTCGGTCGCGGTAAGGGCTGTTTTTGCCCGCTTCGGTCAGCGTACCGCGGTATTCGCGCATTTCTTCGGGCGTCAAATCATCGACATACGCTTTGCCGTCTTTGATTAAGCCGACGGCGTAGTCGTAAAGCTGGTCGAAATAGTTGGAAGCGAAACGCGGCTCGCCCGCCCAATGGAAACCGAGCCACTCGACGTCTTCTTTGATGGCGTTGACGTATTCGTCGTTTTCTTTTTCGGGGTTGGTATCGTCGAAACGCAGGTTGCACAAACCGTCGTAAATATACGCCAAACCGAAGTTCAGGCAGATGGATTTGGCGTGGCCGATGTGCAGGTAGCCGTTGGGTTCGGGCGGGAAGCGGGTTTGGATGGCTTCGTGTTTGCCGCTTTTTAGGTCTTCTTCGATGATAGTGCGGATGAAATGGTTGTCCGCGAATTGGTCTTTGTTGAGCATGGTCGGGAGCTATCTGAAAATATGATGTCGTGCCGATTTTACCTGAAAACAGGACGGCTTTACAGTCAATACAAGGTACAGAGGTCGTCTGAAAACCGTTTCAGACGACCTCTGTATGGACAATTACGAATCGGATGAAAGATTGGAATGGTCGGAAGCATTGCCTTCCGGACGTTTGAATGCGGTTGATGAATCGATCAAATTGACCAGCAGGTTAATCAACAGAACGATACCCAAAATAATCAAAAGTGCGATTGGGTAAAAAATCCAAAGCAAACCGGCATTGCCGATAAAAGACCAGCTCATAGACGCCCAAAATGCTTGAAGCGAGGATTTTTCCAAAGAGAGCAGCTTGGTGCGGGCTGCGGTGGCAATAATGGAAGCAATCAGCGAGATGCCATAGAATAAAGGCAACACAAACCACAAATCACCTGAACCGTGCCGAATGTAAGCGAGCTCATCGAGTACCTCTATCATATACCAAACCCAAACGATGGCTGTCGCCCACAAGCCGCCCGCCAACGTGGCGGGACGCAAACGCCGGTAAAACAGGGCATAAACCAGATTCGCCGAGCCAAGCATCAACATACCGGCAATCAATGTGTTGTCAAAATCTTCAGGACCTACCTGGTCGAACCATATCGAAGTCGTGATGATAATAACGATACTGCCTGCCAATGAAAGGCCGGCAAATTTTTTTTCGCTAATACGGGGTAAATTCATCTTTATGACTTTTCAAAACTGTTCTTCTGAATCAAAGAACATTCATATACGGATGATTGGTTTTCAGACGACCTATCCGTCAAATAGCAGACCTCTGTATAGACAATTACGAATCGGATGAAAGATTGGAATGGTCGGAAGCATTGTCTTCCGGACGTTTAAATGCGGTTGATGAATCGATAAAATCAACCAGCCGGTTAATCAACAGAACGATACCCAAAATAACCAAAAGTGCGATTGGGTAAAAAATCCAAAGCAAACCGGTAGTGCCGATAAAAGACCAGCGCATGGACGCCCAAAATGCTTGCAGCGAGGATTTTTCCAAAGAGAGCAGCTTGGGGCGGGCTGCGGTGGCGATAATGGAGGCAATCAGCGAACCAACATAAAATACAGGCAACCCTAGCCACAAAAAACCTGATCCGTGATGATCGTAATTAGGGGAGTAAGGGTCATTATGACTGTCAGCACTGTCTACCGCCATCATAAACAACAACCAAAGTATGGTTGTTATCCACACGCTGCCCGCCACAGTAGCAGGTCGCAAACGATGGGAAAGCAGGACATAAACCAGATTCGCCGAGACAAGCATCAACATACCGGCAATCAATGTAATCCCGAAGCGTTCGGGGTCTGCCTGACTGAACCATATCGAAGTCGTGATGATAATAATGATAGTGCCAGCCAATGAAAGGCCGGCAAATGTTCTTTCGCTGATACGGGGGAAATTCATCTTGATGTCTTTTCAAAACTGTTCTTCTGAATCCAAGAACATTCATGTACGGATGATTATAGTGGATTAACTTTAAATCAGTACGGCGTTGCCTCGCCTTGCCGTACTATC
>JVVZ01000184.1:0-362 GCA_001062585.1 Neisseria meningitidis | reverse complement strand
GTACCGTCTTGGTCGGAATAATAGCTGCGGCTCCAGACCAGCGGCAGGATGCCTTCAAAAGCAAAGTCGGTTTCATCCTCTAAAAACTTCAGCCCGTGTATCGGATTGACCGGGCGGCCGGCACCTGCGGCGGCTTTACAGGAAATACAGGGTTTGGGCGGCAGTTTCTTTTTGAATTTGTTGTTCATGTGGAACATATCGCCGGCGCGAATGATGTGGCGCTTGCGGATTTTAACCGAAGAGGAGTGCATCATCGGCCAGGCGGGTTTGGTGGCGGTACGGGAAAGCACACCCTTGCGGCCCGGAAGGGCGGGTTCGTCACCGGTAGTGCGGTTGGTTTTACTGGCCTTGAAGACGAAGGC
>JVVZ01000183.1:0-5449 GCA_001062585.1 Neisseria meningitidis | reverse complement strand
TAAACCAGTACGGCGTTGCCTCGCCTTGTCCTGATTTAAAGTTAATCCACTATAAAAGGTCGTCTGAAAACCTGCAATATCGGTTTTCAGACGACCTTTCGAGTTTTAAAGCCTCAATGATTTACAGCGGCCATTTCAGCGCGGGATTGCTTTCGATGACGGCTTTGAATTGGTTTTGAATCCGCTCGATGGCTTCGTCGGAATCTGCCTCGAAGCGCAACACCAAAATCGGCGTGGTATTGGAGGCGCGCATCAGACCGAAGCCGTCGGGGAATTCGACGCGCAGGCCGTCGATGGTGATGATTTCGGTCGCGCCTTCGAATTTGGCGTTGGCGGCGAGTTCGTCGATAACCTGATGACCGTTGCTGCCTTCGGGCAGGTCGATGTTGAGTTCGGGCGTGGAAATGCTTTGCGGCAGGTTGTTCAGGACTTCGGACGGATTGTCAAAGGCAGACAGGATTTCCAAGAGGCGCGCGCCGGCGTACATGCCGTCGTCGAAGCCGAACCAGCGTTCTTTGAAGAAGATGTGTCCGCTCATTTCGCCGGCAACCAGCGCGCCGGTTTTTTTCATGGTGGACTTGATGAAGCTGTGGCCGGTTTTCTCCATGACGGCTTCGCCGCCGTGTTCTTTAATCCACGGAGCCAGCAGGCGGGTGGATTTGACGTCGAAGATGACTTTCGCGCCGGGGTTGCGGCTCAAAACGTCTTGGGCGAACAGCATGAGCTGGCGGTCGGGATAAATAATGTTGCCGTCTTTGGTCACGACGCCCAAGCGGTCGGCATCGCCGTCAAAAGCCAAGCCGATTTCGGCGTCGCTGTTTTTCAGTGCGGCAATCAAATCTTGCAGGTTTTTCGGTTTGGAAGGGTCGGGATGGTGGTTGGGGAAATTGCCGTCCACTTCGCAGAAAAGTTCGGTCACTTCGTTGCCCAAACCTTTGTAGAGCTTGCCTGCGAATGCGCCGCCTACGCCGTTGCCCGCGTCGATGGCGATTTTCATGGGGCGTTTGAGTTTGATGTAGCCGACGATGTGGTTGTGGTATTCGCCGGAGATGTCTTTTTCGGTTACGCTGCCTTTTTTGTCGGAAGCGGTCAGTTTGTCGGCTTCGATCAGGGCGAGCAGTCCTTGGATGGCTTCGCCTGCGAGGGTGTCGCCGCCGAGCATCATTTTGAAGCCGTTGTAGTCGGGCGGGTTGTGGCTGCCGGTAATCATCACGCCGCTGCCGCCGCATTCGTTGATGGCGGCGAAATACAGCATGGGGGTGGCGACCATGCCGACATTGAGGACGTCGATGCCGCTGTCGGTAAAGCCGCGCTGGATGTGTTCCATCAGTTCGGGACCGCTCAAGCGTCCGTCGCGTCCGAGTGCGATGCGGGTGATGCCTTTTTCGGCGGCTCGGGTGGCGATGGCTTTGCCGATAAGGTAGGCGGCTTCGTTGGTCAGGGTTTTGCCGACAATGCCTCGGATGTCGTAGGCTTTGAAGATGTCGCGGGCAATGTTTGCCATGATGGTTTCCTTTGTGATTGTGAATGGAAAACGGGCTTATTCTAACATAGGCAAAGGTCGTCTGAAGGCTTTCAGACGACCTTTGGGGGTTACATCAAATAACCATTCACTGCGGTTTCAATCAATTGCCGAAAGTGTTGCATTGATTGATGTCGCCGCTGTCCAAACCGCGTTTGAGCCATGCCATGCGCTGTTCGGACGAGCCGTGTGTAAAGCTGTCGGGAACGACGTAGCCCTGCCCGTCTTTCTGCAGGCGGTCGTCGCCGACGGATTCGGCAGCCAGCATGGCTTTGGGGATGTCTTCGGGTTTGAAGATATTATTGTTGACGGCGTAATGCCCCCAAATGCCCGCGTAACAGTCCGCCTGTAATTCGAGTTTGACGGAAAGGGCATTGGCTTCTTTTTTGCCGACCTGCTGCTGCATTCTGTGGACTTGGGGCAGGGTGCCGAGCAGGTTTTGGACGTGGTGTCCCACTTCGTGTGCGATGACGTAGGCAAACGCGGCATCGCTGGCAGAGTTGAGTTTGGTCTGCATATCCCTATAAAAGTCTAAGTCGAGATAGACTTTTTGGTCGCCCGGGCAGTAAAACGGCCCCATTGCCGATTGACCCATGCCGCAGGCGGTGGATGTACCGCCGTTGTATAACACCAGCGTGGTCGGGGTGTAGGTCCGTCCGATTTGTTTGAAATAGCTGCCCCAAGCTTTTTCCGTATCGGCGAGGACGACGCGGGCGAGTTCGTTCAACTCGGCTTCTTCTTGAGGCTTGAGCTGGGAAGTTTGGGTTGAACCCGTACCCATGGAAGGCGTGCCAACCAAGCCGCTCAAATCGACGCCGTAATAAGCGCCAATCAAAACGACGATGATGCCGAGGATGCCGGGCGTCCTACCGCCGCCGCCTCCACCGCTGCTGCCGCGTCGGTCTTCTACGTTTTGACTCTGTTCGCGTCCTTTCCAATCCATCTTGTGTGTTCCTTGTTGTGAAGTGATATGGGGCGGATTATACCGTGAAGGGGCGGCGTGATGCCTGCCTATATTGAGAAAAGGTCATCTGAAAACACCAAACGGAGTTTTCAGACGACCTTTGGGCAGGTAAACCGAAAAGTAAAGACTGATAAAGCGTTGGGTATTTCAACCAACGACGAGGACAGTCAGGCTTTATGTCTGATTTCCCAACACTGATGGATTTTCTTGTTGCGGAAATCGTCGGGAACGGATTGTTTGGAAATGTCTTTGACGGCGTATTGTTCCGATACCGAGTCGTCCAAGATGAAGCTGCGCAAGTTGTTGGAGAAGTACAAAAGGCCGTCTGAAGCGAGCAGGTTCATCGCGCCGTCAATCAGCTTTTTGTGGTCGCGCTGGATGTCGAGGATGTCGAGCATCTTTTTGCTGTTGGAGAAGCTGGGCGGATCCATGACGATAAGGTCGAACTGTTTACCTTCGGCAGCGGCGTTTTGCAGGTATTGGAACACGTCGGCGCGGACGATTTTGTGTTGTTCGGGGCTGATGCCGTTGAGTTCGAAATTGCGTTTCGCCCAATCGAGATAAGTGTTGGATAAATCGACGGTTTCGCTGGATGCCGCGCCGCCGGTGGCGGCATAGACGGTGAAGCTGCCGGTGTAGGAAAACAGGTTGAGGAAGCGTTTGCCCGCTGCGGTTTCGCCGACTTTTTTGCGTGTGTTGCGGTGGTCGAGAAAGAGGCCGGTATCGAGGTATTTGTCGAGGTTGACCCAAAACTGGCGGCCGTTTTCGGTAATGACGAAATCGTCGCCGGTTTTTCCGGTTTTTTCGTATTGCTGCAAGCCTTTTTGGCGTTCGCGGCGTTTGATGTGGATTTGTTCGGGCGCAAAACCGGTAACGAAGGCGACGGCTTCCAAGACTTCGGTAAGCCACGCTTCGTATTCTTCGGGCTGCATCAGCCAGCCGGTATCGTATTCCTGAAGGTGGATTTGGTCGCCGTAAACATCGACGGCGAAAGGGAATTGGGGGATGTCGCGGTCGTAAATGCGCCAGGCTTCGATGCCGTTGCGTTTCGCCCATTTCATGAGGTGTTTGATGTTTTTGCCCATGCGGTTGGCGAAGGGTGTGATGTCGGTCATGGTTTCAGACGGCCTGAATGAGGATTGGGAAGGGTTTGGATTTTAACGCACTTGATGCCTTTTTGCTTGACCGTTGTCCATAAAATCGATATTATCCGCCGTTCGCCTTTTTATACGAAGCCATCGTCTTCCAACCTAAACCGCCGTTTCGGGCGCGTTTCTTTTATTGCTTGCTGATTTGCCAAGCCTTTCTGTGCAGGTTGTCGTCGATGTTAACCACAAGCAAGATGCTTGCGACAACCCTGTAACTTCACATTTCCCGTATCGTTACTTTCCTTTGCTTCAGGTCGTCTGAAAACCGTTCAGGCGTGCGCGTTGTTGTCTCTTTAGGATAGCCATGTCTATTAAATTTGCCGATTTGAACCTTGATAAAAACATTTTGTCCGCCGTACGCAGCGAGGGTTACGAAAGCCCGACGCCGATTCAGGCGCAAGCCATTCCGTTTGCTTTGGAAGGCCGCGACATCATGGCTTCGGCGCAAACCGGCTCCGGCAAAACCGCCGCCTTCCTGCTGCCGACTTTGCAGCGGCTGACCAAACGCAGTGAAAAACCGGGCAAAGGCCCGCGCGCGTTGGTGTTGACGCCGACCCGCGAATTGGCGGCGCAAGTCGAGAAAAACGCGCTGGCGTACGCCAAAAATATGCGTTGGTTCCGCACCGTCAGCATCGTCGGCGGCGCATCGTTCGGCTACCAAACCCGCGCTCTGAGCAAACCGGTTGACCTGATTGTCGCTACACCGGGCCGTCTGATGGATTTGATGCAAAGCGGCAAAGTCGATTTCGCCCGCTTGGAAGTGCTGATTTTGGACGAAGCCGACCGTATGCTGGACATGGGTTTTATCGACGACATTGAAACCATCGTCGAAGCGACTCCGACCGACCGTCAGACTTTGTTATTCTCCGCCACTTGGGACGGCGCGGTCGGCAAACTCGCGCGCAAACTGACTAAAAACCCTGAAATCATCGAAGTCGAGCGCGTGGACGACCAAGGCAAAATCGAAGAGCAGCTGCTGTACTGCGACGATATGCGCCACAAAAACCGCCTGCTCGACCACATTCTGCGCGACGCCAACATCGACCAATGCGTGATTTTCACGTCCACCAAAGCCATGACTGAAGTCATCGCCGACGATTTGTACGAAAAAGGTTTCGCCGCCAACTGCCTGCACGGCGACATGCCGCAAGGCTGGCGTAACCGCACGCTGATGGATTTGCGCAAAGGTCGCTGCAAAATTTTGGTTGCCACCGACGTTGCCGCACGCGGTATCGACGTGCCGACCATTACCCACGTCATCAACTACGACCTGCCGAAACAGGCGGAAGACTACGTTCACCGCATCGGCCGTACCGGACGGGCAGGGCGCACGGGTATTGCGATTACCTTCGCCGAAGTGAACGAATACGTCAAAGTACACAAAATCGAAAAATACATCGGCCGTAAATTGCCCGAGCTGACCGTCGAAGGCATGGAGCCGACCCGCAAGCGCAAATCCGCAGGCGGCAAGCCGAAAGGCAAAGGCGGCTGGGGCGATAGAAAATCCGGCGGCTGGCGCGGCGATAAGAAACCTGGCAAAGAAGGCTTCGGCGGCAAATCGCGCGGCGAAGGTTTCAAAAAAGAAGGATTTAAGAAAGGCGGCGAAGGCTTCAAAGGCAAACGTAAAGCCAACGATTCTTTCGGCTCGAAACCAAGCCGTCCAGCGAAAAGAGGCTGATGCTAAAGCCAAATCAATAGCGGGTATAGTGGATTATAGTGGATTATAGTGGATTAACTTTAAACCGGTACGGCGTTGCCTCTCCTTGCCGTACTATCTGTACTGTCTGCGGCTTCGTCGCCTTGTCCTGATTTAAA
>JVVZ01000017.1:0-1956 GCA_001062585.1 Neisseria meningitidis | reverse complement strand
ACCAGTACGGCGTTGCCTCGCCTTGTCCTGATTTAAATTTAATTCACTATATAAGTTTGGATTTTATAGCGGGATGCCGTCAGGTTTAACGACTTGCTTCTTTTTGCCATTTTGCCAACAGGGGGCGCAAGGCATCGGGATTTTCATAACAGCCGCTGATGGCTGCCTGCAACCAGCGGCAGGCAGTGGGAATATGGCTGGAGACGCCTTGCCCGTGGTAATAGAGTCGTGCCAGATAGTATTGCGCTTCGGTGTGGCCTTGTTCCGCCGCGATTTCAAACCAGTGGGCGGCAGATTGGAAATCGGCTTCGACGCCTTGTCCGTAATAATACAATTTGCCCAAAGCGGCAGCGGCATTTTTGTGATGGAATTCGGCGGCTTCCAGATAAAGTTTTCTGGCGCGGTCGTAATCCACCGCCGTCCCTATGCCGTAATGGCATGCTTCGGCGTTGCGGAAGGTTTGTTCTGTTTTTTGGAAAAACAGGGCGGCTTCTCTGATTTGTTCGTACTGTTGGGGATTGTGCAGCGCGGCATCACTGAGCAGCTTTTGGATGGCGGTGGCGCAGCCGAGTGTTGCGGCACGGTGGTAATAGTCGTGCGCTGCGTGCGGGTCGGCTTTGACGCCGAGTCCGTAGCGGTAGAGGTCGCCCATAATGCGCAAGGCCTCCGGATGGCGTCGGTCTGCGGCGAAACGGGTGTGGCGCATGGCTTGGAGCGGATCGCGTCCGGTCAGTTTGCCTGTCAGGCTGTGCTGCGCCAAAGCGGCGGCGGCGTCCCCGCTGCCTTTTGCGGCGGCTTTCCGATACCAGGTCATGGATTCCGCCTGATTTTGCGCGGCAAGCAAGTCGCCCAACATAACTTGTGCGGCGATAAACCCAGCTTCCGCTGCCTGCCGTAAATGGATTTCGGCTTGGGCTGGGTCGGCTTTCATGCCGATACCGCGGTAGTACATTTTTCCCAATTGCCAATGTGCCGGGGCAAATCCTTGTTCCGCCGCTTGTCGGTATAATTTGACTGCGCTTTCAAAATCAGGCTTCAGGCTGTGGCGGTAGGCAAGGCAGTATTGGGCTTCGGCGGAGTTTTGCGCTGAGGCAAGCTGCGCCCAGTGGTACATTTGGGATTCGTTGCGCTCTTGGTAAAAGCGCATCAGGACGTGCTGCGCTTCCGGCATTCCTGCTTCGGCCAGGCGGGTATAGGCAGATAAGTGGTGTTCGGTCGGAATGCCTTGCTGCTCGCTGTTTTGCAATAGCGAGAATTCTTCTTCCGGCGTCAGCTCGACAGGTTTGGGTTGCGGCTTGGGCGCTGTTGCCAGGCGTGTTAGGCCGGAGGCGTAGGTGATTTTGTTGACTTGATAGGCAGTACCGGCGTACCGATTGCCTGCTGCCTGTTGGGGCAGCAGTGCAGGGCTGACTGTGTCGGCGGTCATTCTGTTTGCCGGCTTGACAGAGAGCGTACGGGAAGAGTCGGGTACTGCAGTCATAAGATGAAATGGGAAAAGGGACTAGGTTGGTTATTATACTGTTTTCTGTAATTTATTGTTAATGATATGACGAGAATATCGGTAGTTATTTGCAATGGCGGTAAATGGAATAAATACAGTTAGTTATATTTTCTCTTAATATTGTGCGGTATGGAAGTCCAATAAAGGCATGTTGGTTTGGATGTGTTGGAAATTTTAAATATAAACAATAAGATAAATTCTTATCGGTTCGGGCGGCAACCGGATGCAGGTGGCGATGGGCAGAGGGTACGGTCGGTTTGGCGTGGATTGGCAGGCTGTGTCAGCTTCAATGGATTGTAAAGGAAACAGGAGGCTGTCTTTTGTTTACAACAATCTGAAGATTGGAAGGGATGGGGTATTGTACAGTGAATCTAGGGGGGCGAACTTTAAATTGGTATGCCATTATAGTGGATTAACTTTAAACCAGTACGGCGTTGCCTCGCCTTAGCTCAAAG
>JVVZ01000182.1:0-208 GCA_001062585.1 Neisseria meningitidis | reverse complement strand
TTGAGCTAAGGCGAGGCAACGCCGTACTGGTTTAAAGTTAATCCACTATAATCTTCAAACTTTCCCAAACTAATCAGCTTTATCTTTTCCTTTACGCTTGCGCTTCTGCTCCCTCGCCCAATCAACCATATCTTTGGGGTAATAAGGGGATTTACGCAATTCGGTATCGTCCAAATCGTCAAGATAAGCGATGGCGGCGGCTTCGAAT
>JVVZ01000181.1:0-318 GCA_001062585.1 Neisseria meningitidis | reverse complement strand
CCCCCGTGGGGGAGGGCTGGGGAGAGGGCATTCTCCGAATTTCGGCAACCTTTCCCAAATCCCTTAGTCTTCTAAAATACAAGCCTTGCGGCTTGTTGCCCTCTCTCTAACTCTCTCCCACGGGGAGAGAGGACGGGGCTGCTGTTGGGATTAAGGGTTCTGCAAGGAAAATAGGTTGTGCAGGCTGCTTTTTACTTTTCAGACGACCTGAAATCAACGGCTGTAAACCCAAGCTGTTTTTTAAACCGCCTGTAACCGTAAAACCTGCTGCAACCTACTCCCTCCCCCGTGGGGGAGGGCTGGGGAGAGGGCATTCTC